>NZ_BAAAIZ010000027.1:28016-87476 GCF_039526425.1 Streptomyces thermospinosisporus | reverse complement strand
CCCGAGGACGAGCGCGCCGCCCGGGTCCGCGCCCTGGCCCGCGAGGAGGCGGCCCGCGCCCTCGGCCTGCGCGGCCCCGACGCCGTGCGCCCCGAACGGCCGCTGCGCGAGCTCGGCATGGACTCGGTGACCGCCGTCGACCTGCGCAACCGCATCGGCGCCCGCTTCGACGCCCGGCTGCCCGCGACGCTGCTGTTCGACCACCCCACCCCCGCCCGGCTCACCGCCCACCTGCTCTCCACCGTGCTCGCCGGCGGCCGCACCACCGCCGCGCACCCGGCACCCCGGCAGGCCCCACCGGGCACTCCGGCGTCCGCCGCCGACGAGCCGATCGCCGTGGTGGCGACGGCCTGCCGCCTGCCCGGCGGCGCCGACGACCCGGAGTCGCTGTGGCGGCTGCTCGACGAGCGGCGCGACGCGGTCGGCCCCTTCCCGGCCGGACGCTGGGACGTGGAGTCCCTCTACCACCCCGACCCCGACAACCCCGGCACCTCCTACGCCCGGGAGGGCGGCTTCCTCGACGACATCGAGTCCTTCGACGCGGGCTTCTTCGGGATCACCCCCAAGGAGGCCGCCGCCATGGACCCGCAGCAGCGGCTGCTCCTCGAGACCGCCTGGGAGGCGCTGGAGCGGGCCGGGATCGTCCCCGCCGACCTCTCCGGCAGCACCACCGGCGTGTACGTCGGCATGTTCGGCAGCGGCTATCTGGCGGGCGCCCGCCTCGACCAGCTCGACGGATACGTCGGCACCGGCTCCGCGCCCAGCGTCGCCTCCGGCCGGCTGGCCTACGCCCTCGGCCTGCACGGGCCGGCGATGACGGTGGACACCGCCTGCTCGTCGTCCCTGGTCGCCACCCATCTCGCCGTGCAGGGGCTGCGCTCCGGGGAGTGCGACCTGGCCCTGGCCGGCGGGGTGACCCTGATGGTGACCCCGCAGACCTTCGTGGAGTTCAGCCGGCTGCGCGGGCTGTCCCCGACCGGCCGCTGCCGCTCCTTCTCCGACGACGCCGACGGCGCCATCTGGGCCGAGGGCGCCGGCATGGTCGTACTGAAGCGGCTCTCCGACGCGCGCCGCGACGGCGACGAGGTGCTCGCCGTGCTGCGCGGCACCGCCGTCAACCAGGACGGCCGCAGCCAGGGCCTGTCCGCGCCCAACGGACCCGCGCAGGAGGAGGTGATCCGGCGGGCGCTTCAGCAGTCCGGCCTGGCGCCCGCCGACATCGACCACGTCGAGGCCCACGGCACCGGCACCACGCTCGGCGACCCCATCGAGGCGAACGCCCTCGCCCAGGTCTTCGGCGCCACACGCCCGCCGGGCCGCCCGCTGTACCTGGGGTCCCTGAAGGCCAGCATCGGGCATGTGCAGGCCGCCTCCGGCATCGCCGGGCTCATCAAGGTCATCGAGTCGCTGCGGCACGAGACGCTGCCCGCCACCCTGCACGCCGGCACGCCCAGCCGGCACGTCGACTGGGAGAGCAGCGGACTGCACCTGCTGCGCGAGCCGGTGCCCTGGCCGTCCGGCGAGCGGGTGCGGCGGGCCGGGGTGAGCGCCTTCGGGATCAGCGGCACCAACGCCCATGTGATCGTGGAGGAGGCCCCGCCCGCGCCGAACACACGGGATGACGGCCCGGACGTGCAGGCGCCGGCGGCCGGACTGTTCCTGCTGTGGGCGCGCAGCGAGGCCGCCCTGCGCGGACAGGCCGCCCGGCTCGCCCGCCGGCTGGCCGACGACGACACCCCGCTCGCGGACGTCGCCCACACCCTGGCCCGGCACCGCAGCCACTTCGAGCGGCGCGCCGGACTCGCCGCCGCCGACCGGGACGAACTCCTCGCCCGGCTGGAGGCGCTGGCGAGCGGACGGATGCCGGTCGCGCCCGCCCGCGAGGAGCAGGACGGCAAGGTGGCCTTCGTCTTCGCCGGGCACGGCGGCCAGTGGCCGGGCATGAGCCTGGAGCTGATGGGGGAGTCGGAGGCGTTCCGCGCGGAACTCACCCGGATCGACGAGGCCGTACGCCGGCAGGCCGGCTGGTCGGTGCTGGACGCGCTGCGCGCCCCCGAGGAGTTCTCCCCGCTGGAGCGCACCGAGTATCTGCAGCCCACGCTGTTCGCCGTCAACGCCTCGCTGGCCGCCGCATGGCGCGCGCTCGGCGTCATGCCCGGCGCGGTCGCCGGACACAGCCTCGGCGAGATCGCCGCCGCCTACAGCGCGGGCGCCCTGACGCTCGACGACGCCGTGACCGTGGTGACCGGCCGCGCCCACGCGGTCGTGCCGCTGGTCGGCCGCGGCGGAATGGCCGCCGTGGAACTGCCGCATGCCGAGACGGAGGAACTCCTCGAGCCTTACGCCGGACGGCTGTTCGTCGCCGCCGTCAACGGCCCCCGCTCCACCGCCGTTTCCGGCGAGACCGGGGCCCTCGCCGAGCTGCGCACCCGCCTGGAGGCACGCGGCGTCACGGTACGGCGGCTGAGCACGCCGTTCGCCTCGCACACCCTGCTGATGGACCCGCTGCGGGACGAACTCCTGGAGCGCTTGGGCGGTGTGCGGCCCGCCGAGCCGCACACCCCGCTGTACTCCTCCGTGCTGGCCGAGCCCGTACCGGGAGAACGGCTGGACGCCGCCTACTGGTTCGGCAACCTCAGCCGTCCGGTCCGCTTCGCCGACACCATCCGCCGCCTGCTGGACGACGGCTACCGGTACTTCGTCGAACTCAGCCCGCACCCGTCCCTCACCGCGTCCATCGAGGCGGTGGCCGCCGAGGCCGGCATCGACGCGGCCGCCGTGGGCTCGCTGCGCCGCCAGCAGGACGGCCGCCAGGCGCTGCTGCGCAGGGTCGGCGAACTCTACGCGGCCGGTCACACCCCCGACGTGAAGGCCCTCTTCCCGACGGGCCGCCGGGTGAACCTGCCGACCTACGCCTTCGCCCGCACCCGGCACTGGCTGGCCCCCGCCCCGGCCACCGCATCCGGCGGCTCACCGCTGCTCGGCACCCACGTCGAGGCGAGCGACACACCGGACCACCACCTGTTCCAGAGCGAGATCGACCTGCGCGACCGCCGCTTCGCCTATCTGACGGACCACCGCGTCACGGGCGAGGTCTGGCTGCCCGGCTCCGCCTTCCTCGCCATGGCCCTGGAAGCCGCCACCGCCGTCGCGGCGGACGCCGGAGACGGTGAGATACGGCTGGCCGACGTCGCCTTCCTGCGGCCCCTGCGGCTGGAGGAGGAGCGCCCCGTACGGCTCCAGCTGGTGCTGCGGCCCGCCGAGAGCGGCGCCCGCCAGTTCACCGTGGCGGCCGCGGCGCCCGGCGCCCGCTGGGAACGGCACGCCACCGGCCGGATCCTCACCGGCGAGGCCGGCGGCACGGGCGACGCCGAGGCGCCGGCCGAACTTCCCGGACTCCGCGCCCGCTGCACCGAACAGGCCGACCCGCACGCCCTGTACGCGCGGCTCGGCACCCTCGGCATCGAGTACGGCCCGGCCTTCCGCGGCCTGACCGAGGGGCACCGGGACGCCACCACCGCGCTCGCCCGCCTTGCCGACCGGTCCGCCGAGGGCCATCTGCTGCACCCCGCCCTCCTCGACGCCGCCTTCCACACCGCCGGCCTGCCCGGCGACGCGCCCGAGGGCCGGGCGTTCGTGCCCGCAGGGGTCGGACGGCTGCGCCACACCGGGCGGCGCACCGCACCCGCGTGGGTCACCTGCGCGCTGCGGTCCCTGGACGGCGACACCGCCACCCTCGACCTGCGCCTGTGGGACGAGGACGATCAACTCCTGCTGGAGGCCGAGGAGTTCCGGCTGGCCGCGCTCTCCCCGCTGGACGGCGCCCTGTTCGAGACCCGCTGGCAGGTGCGCCCCGAGGCGCGGGAACCCGCGACCGACGGCCGCTGGCTGATCCTGGCCGACACCACCGGCGTGGCCGGCGAACTCGCCGAGCGCCTGGGATCGCCCGGGCGGCACGTGCTGGCCCGGCGCGGCGACACCTTCACCGCCGAAGGCCCTGGGCGTTACACCCTCGACCCGGCCGACGAGCAGCAGGTGAACCGCCTGCTCGACGAGGCGTTCCCGGACGCGCCGCCCGAGCGGGTGGTGCTGCTGACCCCGCTCGACGCGCCCCCGGTCACCGACGGGGCGAGCGCCGAGCAGGCGGCCCGGCTGTGCTGCCTGAGCACCCTGCACCTGGTACGGGCGCTCACCGGCCGCGGCGGCCCCGCACCCCGCCTGTTCGTCGTCGTCCGCGCCTCCCAGGCCGCCGGACCCGAGGCGCAGGTCACGCGTCCGCAGCAGGCGCTCGCCTGGGGCTTCGCCCTCGCCGTGGCGCAGGAGCACCCGGAGCTGTCGACCACCCTCGTCGACCTGCCGGGCACCGGCGGGACCGACGCGCTGTGGACCCAGCTGCGGCACGCCGACGACGAACGGCTCGTCGCCCTGCGCGACTCCGGCCGCCTGGTGCCGCGCCTGGCCCGCACCCGCCCCGACGACCGGGCCGACGGCACCGTCCGCCCCGACGGCGTCCACCTGATCACCGGCGGTCTCGGCGGCCTCGGCCGGGTCGTCGCCGAACGCCTGGTCCGGCTCGGCGCCCGGCGACTGGCCCTGCTGAGCCGCGGCACACCCGGCCCGGACGCCGCCGCCTGGATCGCCTCACTGGAGCAGCGCGGCGTCACCGTGCACCTGGCCCGCGCCGACGTCGCCGACCGCGCCGCGCTGAGCGCCGCCCTGGACGCCGTACGCGAGGCGGCCGGGCCCGTCGCCACCGTGGTGCACGCCGCCGGTGTCCTCGACGACGCCGCCGTGGCCAACCTGACCGACGACCGCGTTCTGCGCGTCCTCGCACCCAAGGTCCTGGGCACCGCCCTGCTCACCGAACTGGTCCCCGAGGCGGACAACCTGGTGCTGTTCGCCTCCGCGGCCGGCCTGCTCGGCTCCGCCGGACAGGCCCCCTACAGCGCCGCCAACGCCTTCCTCGACGCCTGGGCCCACCACCTCGGCCACCGCAGGGCGCAGAGCCTGGACTGGGGCGCCTGGAGCGGCGTCGGCATGGTCGCCGCCTCGGACACCCGGGCCGCCCAGACCAGCCGCTCGGGCCTGGTGCCCTTCACCCCGGAGGAGGGCGGCGAGCTCTTCACCCGTCTGCTGTCCGACTCCCGGCGCCAGCTCGCCCCGATCGCCCTCGACCGGGAGATGCTGGCCCTCGCCCCCGAGGCCGCCCGCACCCGCCCGATGCTCGCCGACCTGGTCGGCGCACCGGCCCGCGACGGCGACGCGGACGAACTCGTCCGCAAGGTCTTCGCCGCGACCACCGAGGAGGACCGCGCCACCTGGATCGAGGCCTATGTGCGGGCCAGGATCACCGCCGTCTCGGGCGGCGTCGCCGACGTCTCCGCGACCACGGCCCTGAAGGAACTCGGCCTGGACTCCCTGATGCTGGTGCGGCTGCGCAACGACTTCGCCCGCGAACTGGGCGTCGACCTCCCGGCCGCCGAGGTGTTCTCGGCCGCCGACACCCGCGGCCTCGCCCGCATGCTGGCCGCCGCCCTGCCGGAACGTGTCAAGGCTCCCGAGGAGCAGCCGGCAGCGGCCCAGGCACCGGCCACCGCCGAGGAGGTGCCCGGCACCGAACTGCTGCCCGCGACCCGGGACGTGGTGCGGCTGCTGCGCAGCGCCGGACCGGGCATGCCCGACGCCGCCCACGGCATCGGTCTCGCACTGCGGCTCACCGAACCCACCACCGAGGAGGCGCTCACCGGTATCCTCGCCCGGCTCACCGCCCGCCACGCGGCCCTGCGCACCGGCATCGTGACCGGCCCCGAGGGCGGGCGCCGGCTGTGCGTCCACCGGGAGGTGGCCCGGCCCCTCCTGCGCTGGACGGCGGTCACGGACGAGGACGGCATCGACCCGGCGAGCCGCCTGCGTGCCCTGCTGGAGCCGCCGTTCGACCTGGCCCAGCCGCCGCTGTGGCGCTTCGAACTCCTCGACGGCGGGGCCGAGCACGGGCAGGTCCTGGTCCTGGGCGCCCACCACGCGGTGAGCGACCTGCAGTCCCTGCTGCTGGTCGCGGGGGAGATCGACAGGGAGCTGTCCGGCACCCGGCTCGACGGCACCCTCACCAACCGGGACGTCCGGCTGCTGCTCGGGGCGCAGCAGGGCGGCAACGCGGAGCAGGACGCGACGACCGCCGCATGGCACCAGGCTTTCGAGGGCGTCTCCCGCCTCGATCTGACGCTCAGTCATGAGCGCCCGGAGGCACGGTCCTACCGCGCGGGCAGCGTCACCGTGACCATGCCCGAGGGGCTCACCGGGAAGGTGACCGCCGCCGCGAGCCGGCTCGCCGTGACGCCCGCCGCCTTCTGCCTCGGCGCCCTGACCGTGCTGCTCGCCCGCCTGCGGGAACGCGAGCGGTTCGTGCTCGCGGTGCCCGTCGACACCCGCATCCACGCCGACGCCTACGACGCGGTGGGCTTCTTCGGGGTGCCGGTGCCCTTCCCGGCCGAGGCACGCCCCGGGGAGCGGGTCGAGGAGGTGCTGCGCCGGACCGACCAGCGGCTGCGGCGGATCCTGGCCAAGGGCGCGATGTTCTCCGACGTGCTGCCCGTGCTGTCCCGGCAGGGGCTGCACCGGCCGCACGCGCCCCTGGTGGAGGTCTACTTCAACTACGTCCGCTCCGCCGCCGGCCGGCTCGACCGGGTCCAGGTGCTGCCCGCCGGGACGGGCTACTCCGACCTCGACCTGATGATCACCATGACGCCGGACGCGAACAGCATCCGCTTCGACCACAACCTGGACATCCTCGATGCCACGGCGACGAGCGCACTGGCCGAGGAGTACCTGCGGCTCCTGGAGGAGACTGCGGAGGCACCTGCGACGCCCGTCGGGAAGGACATGGACTTGGGGAAGAACCCCCTTGGGAACGCCCCCGGGGCGAACGCCTCCGCAGCAGCCGGGCCGACGCGGACCCGGGTCGCCCTCGCCGCCACCTTCGCGCTCGGCAGCCTGCCGCTGATCTGCGAGACCGCGTTCGACGAGGCCGCCGGAACGGCACCGACCGAGGTCGCCGAGGCGCCGTACCACCAGGTGCTCGCCGCGCTCCAGGACCCCTCGGGGGTCTTCGCCGACCCGGCGACACAGGCCGGCGTGGTGCTGCTGCGCGGCGCCGACCTGGAACGCTTCGGACCTGTGGACGACGAGCTGCTCACCGAGCTGCGCACCGCCTACCCGGCCGCACTGCGCGGCCTCGCCGAGCGGACCGGAAAGCCGCTGGTCGTCGGCGTCCTGCCGACCGCCCGGCCCGAGGACCGGTTCACCGCCTGGGAACGGGAACTGGCCGCCGAACTGGCCGAGCAGCCGGGCCTCGCCGTCCTCGGCCCCGACGATTGGACCCGGCATCACCCCGTCGAGAAGGTCTTCGACGACCGCACCGAACGACTGGCCCATCTGCCGTTCACGACCGAGTTCCAGGCCGCCGTGGCGCTCACGCTCGCCGAGACGCTCCGCGCGGCGCGCCGCCGGCCCAAGGTGATCGCGGTCGACGGCGACGAGACCCTCTGGGGCGGCGTCGCGGGCGAGGCCGGCCCCGAGTCGGTGGACCTGACCGGTCCGCGCGCCCTGCTCGCCTCCCGCCTGCTGCGCTGGCGGGAGGCCGGTGCGCTGCTGGTGCTGGTCAGCAACAACGACGAGGACGTGGTGCGGGCGGTGCTCGACCGCCCCGACAGCACCCTGAAGCCCGAGCACTTCAGCGTGCTCTCCGCGGAGTGGGGACCCAAGCCGGAACGGCTCGCGCAGGCGGCCCGCACCCTCAACCTGGGCCTGGACAGCTTCCTGTTCCTGGACGACAACCCCGCCGAGATCGCCAGGATGCGTGCGGCCCATCCCCAGGTGCTGTCGGTGACCTGCCCGCCCGCCACCGAACTCGCCGGGTTCCTGCGCCGGTTGTGGCCGCTGGTACCGGCCGCGGCAACCGCCGAGGACGCGCTGCGCGTACGCTTCTACGCCCAGGAGCGGGAACGCGACGCCGTGCGCGCGCAGACCTCGTTCGAGGAGTTCCTCGCCGGGCTGCAACTGGAGGTCGACATCCGGCCGCTCACCACGGCGGATGTGCCGCGCGGCGAACAACTCGTCCGCCGCACCAACCAGTTCACCCTGCGGGCGCGCTCCGCCGACGGCGGTGACCTGGCCCGGTGGCGCGAGCGCGGCGAGGTGTGGACCGCGGCGGCCCGCGACCGCTTCGGCGACTACGGGCAGATCGCCCTGCTCGCCGTGCGGGCCGACGGCGACCTGCTGGACCTGCTCGCCTGGTCGATGAGCTGCCGGGCGCTCGGCCGGGGCGTCGAGGAACGGCTGCTGCAGTGGATGGCGGACCGGGCCGGGGAACTCGGCTGCACCAAGGTCCGCCTGACGGCCGAGCGCACCCCGCGCAACGCCCCCGCACGGCGGCTGCTCGCCGCGCTCGGCGGGGGAGACGAGAACGACGACCGTCTGGAAGCCGTCGTCACACCGGATCACCTGCGGGCGTTCCGGTCCTGGCGGCAGCAGTAGGCCGCGGGGCTGCTGAGGCATGAGAGGAACAGGAACCGGTGAAGAGCGAAGGGCTCCCATGCGTGAGGTGAACCAGGACACGGTTGCGGAGGCCGAGGCCATCGAACGCGGCGGCGGCCCGCTCGACGTCCCCGGACTGCTGGCCAAGGTCTCCGAGCGCCGGCGGGCGCAGACCGCCGACGCGGAGGACACGGCGTCGGACACCGGGGCGGACAGCGCGGGGCCGGTGTCCCGTACCGAGCCCGAAAGTCCGGTCTCCCGTACGGAGTCCGAAAGCCCGGTGTCCCGTACGGAGTCCGAAAGTCCGGTCTCCCGTACGGAGTCCGAAAGTCCGGTCTCCCGTACGGAGTCCGAAAGCCCGGTCTCCCGTACCGAGTCCGAAAGTCCGGTCTCCCGTACGGAGTCCGAAAGTCCGGTCTCCCGTACGGAGTCCGAAAGTCCGGTCTCCCGTACGGAGTCCGAAAGCCCGGTCTCCCGTACGGAGTCCGAAAGCCCGGTCTCCCGTACGGAGTCCGAAAGCCCGGTGTCGCGCACCGAGTCCGGCAGCACCGAGAGCGGCCCCGCCGCGCAGGACGCCGACGCCCTGGCCGCGGCCATCTCCGCCATCGCCGGGCGCTTCCTGCCGGGCGGGGAACTCGCCGTGGACGCCGACTTCTTCGACGCCGGGGGCTCCTCCGTCGATGCCGTCGAGTTCGCCGCAGCGCTGGAGGACGAGCTCGGCATCGTGCTCGACCTCGACGAGGTGTTCGCCGACGGCCGCCCGATCAGTCTGGCCCGCCGCAGCCCGCACGTCTCCCTGCCGTCCGTGAGCGCAACGCCGGTGGCCTCACCCTCGGCCCCCGCGTCACCGGCGGCCCCCACGGTCACCCCGGTCGCCACCGCCACCCCGGCCGGCCCCGACACCGCCCGTCCCGAGGATCTCCAGCAGATCCTCGCCGACCTGGCGCTCGCCGACCGTCTGCCCTTCGTGTCCGACCCGGAGCCCGTCCCGCCCCGCCGGATCCTGCTCACCGGGGCCACCGGGTTCCTCGGCGGGCACATGCTGCTCGACCTGCTGCGCCACAGCGACGCCCACGTGTACTGCCTGGTGCGCGCCGAAGACGAGGACGCGGCGCTCACCCGGCTCGGCGAGGCGCTGAAGAGCTACCGGCTGCCCTGGTCGTCGGAGGTGCGCCGGCGCATCACCGTCCTCCCCGGCGACATGCGCCGCCCGCGCCTGGGGCTGTCCGACGAGACCTGGGCGCGGCTCGCCCAGGAGCTGGACAGCATCGTCGGTGTCGCCGCCGCCGTGGACTTCCTGCGCGGCTACCAGTCGCTGCGGGGCAGCAACGTCCTCGGACCGCTCGCCCTCGCCGAGCTGGCCGCGACCGGACGCCCCAAGCCGCTGCACCACATCTCCTCCATCGCCGTGTTCAACGAGGTCGGCATCGCCTCCATGGGGGAGGACGACCCCCTCGCGCACATCGACCGCCTGGTCTCCGGCTACGACCAGTCCAAGTGGGCCGCCGAGGTGGCCCTGCGCCGCGCCCGCGACCACGGTCTGATCGTCACCGCCCTGCGCCCCGGCGGCATCGGCGGCCACACCAAGACCGGCGCCCACAACCCGCAGGACCTCAGCAGCGGCCTGATCTCGGCCTTCGGCCGCTTCCGCACCGTGCCCGCCTTCCGGTACCTCAACGCCGCCCCCGTCGACTGGGTGAGCCGCGTCGCCGCAGCCGTCGTGTGCGAACCGGACGCCTGGGGCTTCGACTACAACCTCACCGGCGTCCCCAACACCCTCGACGACGTCGTACGGGACATGGCGTTCGGCGGCATGCATGTGCGTGTGCAGGACTGGGACGAGTGGCGCACCGGCACCCTGGCCCGCCTTGAGGCCGAGCCCGTGCCCGAACTCGCCTTCCTCACCCGCGTGTTGCAGAGCCCCACGGCGCTGAAGCTGTGCGAGGCCACCCTCAAGGGACCGGCCGCCGAGATGGAACGCACTGCCGCCCTCGTCGAGGCCCTGGGCCTGCCGCCCGCCCGGCGCTACGACGCACGCGCCCAGTTGAAGACCTTCGAGAAGCTCGCCGAGGACGGCCTGGGCCGGCTCCCGGCCAAGGAGGACCCGCCCTACCTGTGGTTCTCCGAGACCACCGAGGGCACGGTCGGGCCGGTCGGCGCACCCGCCGATCTGCCGTGCTCCATGGCGCTCACCCTCTCCATCGCCGGCATGCACCAACTGGTGAGCGAACGCCGGGTCGACGTGCGCGGCACGGTCACCTGCCCCGTGCTGCACGCCGAACCGCTCACCGTGGAGCGCGGCGACGTGTGGGTCCGCCCCGAGGAGGGCATTCCGCAGCGGCACGGCATGAAGCATCAACTGCTGCGCTACCGCCTGGAACTGGTGGACGCGAGCGGCGGGCGCTGGTGGCTGGAGGGCCGTAAGTACGCCCGCGCCCGGCGCGACCTGTGGCGGCAGACGCGCGCTCTCACCGTCGAGATCGGCCCCGCCGGGGAGCCCGCCACGCTGGCCGGCGAGGTCGTCGTGCCCGCCGACTCCTATGTCCGCGACCAGATCGACGGCATCAAGGTCGACCCTCGGCTGACCAGCCAGGAGAAGCGGGCCGCCAAGCTCACCTGGCTCGCCTGGTTCGGTCTCGAGATGGGCCGCGGACTGATCGGACCGTTCGCCCGCGCCGCCGCCGACCTGCTCGACCTGCGCCGCACCACCACCCTCACGGAGCGCCACCGATGATCTTCCAGACCAGGACCAGGAAAACCGCCGCGCCCGCGCTCCGCCGGGTCAGGACCGCACCCGCCCCGCGCCCGCTGCAGCACCGGCTCGACCCGGCCGCCGTCGAGGAGATCCCGCTGCGCGCCGGCGACGGGGTACGCCTCGGCCTCACCCGCGTCGGAAGGGGCAGCAGCAGCGGCGACCGGCCGGCCGTTCTGCTGCTGCACGGGCACACCGCCTCCGCCGACATGTTCCTGCTGCCGGAGACCCGCAACCTGGTCGACGTCCTGCTCGACGAGGGCTACGAGCCCTGGCTGCTCGACTGGCGCGGCAGCTGCCGGCTGCCCTACAACGCGACCGGCGGGCGCTACACCTACGACGACGTCGCCCTGTACGACATCCCCGCCGCCGTCAGCCACGTCCGCGAACGCATCGGCGACCGGCCGCTGTTCGTGGTCGCCCACTGCATCGGCTCGCTCTGCCTGTCGCTGAGCATGACCGCCGGCCTGGTGCCGGGCCTCGCGGGAGTGGTCTCCCAGGGGGTGTTCCTCACCCCCAAGCTGGCCGGCCGCACCTCGCTGCGGATGTCGCTCGCCGGGGAGCTGCTGAGGTCCCGCATCGACCACATCCCGGTCGACTTCCGCTCCGTCGGCCTGTGGTCGAAGTACACCCCGCTGTTCGCCCTCGCCTCCCGCAAAGCCGCCTGCCCGGATCCGACCTGCCAGATCCTGCACAACTCGGCCTGGGGGACCGGTGCCTCGCTGTTCGTGCACGAGCACCTCAGCGAGACCACCCACGGCCGGCTCGCCGACCTCCTCGGCCCCGCGCCGCTGTGGATCCTGCCGCACCTGCGGCGCATCGAACTCGCCCGCACCGTGGTGCGCTGGCACGACACCGACCACCGCTACCGCGCCCTGCCGCCCAACGCGCTCGACGCCGCCGGCCGCATCGACACCCCCCTCCTGCTGATCTCCGGCAGCGAGAACGGGCTGTGGCTGGACTCGCAGAAGCTCTGCCACCAGGTGCTCGCCCGCCGGCAGCCCCAGCTCGACGTGCGCTACGCCGAGATCCCCGGCTACGGCCACCTGGACACGTTCCTCGGCCGCGGCGCCGCCCTCGACGTCTACGGGCACATCCTGGATTTCCTCGGCGAACACCACTGACGGCCGCCGCAACCGGCGCTACCCTACCGACCAGTAACCCAACGGGACCCAGGAGGCGACGCCCCATGCCGCAGTTCGCTGTCGACGGCGCGGAACTCATCTACGACGACGAGGGGCCGCGCGACGCCGAGGGCGTGCCCCTGGTGTTCATCCACGGCTGGACCGCGAACCGGCACCGCTGGGACCACCAGATGGAGCACTTCTCCGCCGGGCGCCGGGTGATCCGCCTCGACCTGCGCGGACACGGCGAGAGCAGCGGCGGCGCGGCCCGCACCGTGGAGGAACTCGCCCGCGACGTGATGGCCCTGCTCGACCATCTGAAGGTCGAGCGGTTCATCCCGGTCGGGCACTCGATGGGCGGCATGATCGCCCAGACCATCGCCCTCACCCACCCCGAGCGGGTCGAGCGGCTAGTCCTGGTGAACTCCATCAGCCGCATGGTCTACAGCCGGGGACGCGGACTGCTGATGGCCGCGTCCGCGCGGGTGCCGTTCAAGCTGTTCATCGCCGCCCAGATCCACCGCGCCTTCGCCCCCGGGTACCCTCGCCAGGAGGTCAGGGAGTACATCCGCGCCTCCGCGGCCACGCCCCGCGAGGTCGTGATGACCCTCTACGACGCCATGCGGGACTTCGACGTGCTGGACCGGGTCGGCGAGATCCGCGTGCCCACGCTGATCGTGCACGGCTGCCACGACATCCAGCTCCCGGTGAAGCAGATGCTGCGCATGGCCACGCACTACCCGGACGCGGTGATCCGGATCATCGACGCCGGGCACGAGCTGCCCGTGGAGAAGCCGAAGGAGCTCACCGCCGCGCTCGACCGGTTCCTCTCCGGACCGCAGGCCGGCAGCTGAGAGGCCAGGGCTCCGGGCCGCTGCCCCGCGAAGCGGGACGACCTGGTGCACAACTTCGTCACCCTGCTCTCCCAGTGCGACCGCCCGGTGCAGGAGCGCATGGTCTGGCACTTCCTGCTGGCCGAGAACGACCTCGGCCGCCGGGTCGGCGAGGGGCTCGGCATCACGCCCGAGGACGTCGCCACCCTGGAACCCCTGGCGAGCCAGGACCTCACCGACGAGGACCGCAAGCGGCCGGCCAACCTCGGCGACAACCCGCCGCGCGACGTGGAGGGCCTCACCATGACCCACTGCGTCCCCGACGAGCACCACGTCGTCACCCGCTGAACCACCGGCGACCACGCAACCGGCGGGCGGGACATTCCGCGGTCAACCGCTCACGCAGGACGGTGAATTCCCGCCCGCCGCCGATCCCCGGGGCGCGGGCCGGGGGACCACTGGATCATGACGAGTACACCGTTCCAGCGCACCCTCACCCTGCCCGCCTCGCTGTGCGAGGAGGCCGTCCAGCACCTGGAGCAGGCCGCGCAGCGGACCGTCGACGGCGCCGGGATCCCGCTGAAGGCGTTCCGGGCCGCCGCCGACAACGACTACACCCTGCCGGTCTCCGTGGTGGAGCAGGCCGCGGGCTGCCTGCTGGTGCTGGCCACCGAGACCGCCCAGACCGCACGGCCCTCCGCCCTGCGCGCCACCATCGGGGTCGCCCTGCGCCTGCGCGACGCCGTGGAGGCCCTCCACCAGCCGGCCCTGACCACCCGGTACTGGTGAGGACGGCCCGCCACCCGTCCCGGCAGCGCGGCATGGCCGCCCGCCACCCGGGAACCCGGCCGGTCCCGCACCCCCGAGACCCCAGGAGCTGTCCATGAGTGTGCTGCGTGTCCTCGGCCGCCCGATGCTGGCCTCGATGTTCCTCGCGGGCGGCCTGGACTCCGTCCGCCGCCCCCAGGACGTTGCTCCGGCCGCCGAGCCCGTCGTCCAGCCCGTCACCGAACGCGTCGACGCCCTGCCGGACCGCACCGAGCAGGCGGTGCGGCTGAGCGGCGCCGTCCAGGTGGCGGCCGGACTGATGCTGGCCACCGGACGCATGCCCCGCCCGGCCGCGCTCGCCATCGCCGCCACGCTCGTACCCACCACCCTGGCCGGCCACCGCTTCTGGGAGGAGGACGATCCCGAGGCGCGCAGCGGCCAGCGCATCCACTTCCTGAAGAACCTGTCCATGCTCGGCGGACTGCTGATCGCCGCCGACGACACCGGCGCCGCCCCCTCCCTGCTGTGGCGCGGCCGGCACACCGCCCGCGACGTGCGGCGCGACGCCCGCCTGGTACGGCGCTCCCTGCGCGCCGGAGCCGTACCCGCCACCGTGGCCGCACGGGTGCGCGCCAAACTGCCCGGCTGACGGACCCGGCCCGGGCGTGCCGACGCAGGCCGGGGCACACCCGATGCGGCGACCCGCGGACCGGGTGTTCAGGCCAGGACGGCCCCGTCCGCCTCCGCACGGAACCAGGCGATGGTGCGGCGCAGCCCCTCCTCCAGGCCCACCCGCGGCTCCCAGCCGAGCTTGTCGCGGGCCAGGGTGATGTCGGGGCGGCGCCCGGCCGGGTCGCCCGGGGGGCGTTCGACGAAGCGGATCTCCGAGCCGGAGCCGGTCAGTTCGACGACCAGCCGGGCCAGGTCCAGCATGCAGATCTCGTCCGGACAACCGATGTTGACCGGGCCGCGCAGGCCGTGGGCGGCCGCCGCGAGCACACCGGCCACGATGTCGTCGGCGTAGCACAGCGAACGGGTCTGGCGACCATCACCGGTCACGGTGAGCGGCTCACCGGCCAGCGTCCGGCGGACGAACGTGGGCACCGCGCGCCCGTCGTCCCCGCGCATCCGGGGGCCGTAGGTGTGGAACAGCCGCACGATGCAGGTGTCGGTGCCGTGGCTCTCGGCGTACGCGGTGGTCAGCGCCTCGGCGAAGCGCTTGGCCTCGGCGCGCACACCCAGCGGACCGGCCGGGTCCACGTTGCCCGGGTAGCGCTCGTCCTGCGGGTTCTTCTGCGGATCGCCGTAGACCTCCGAGGCCGAGGCCAGCACGAACCGCGCCCCGGCGCTGCGGGCGAGCTCCAGCGCGTTGCGGGTGCCGAGGCTGCCGGCCTGAAGAGTGTGCAGCGGCAGCCGCCGGCAGTCGGCGGAAGAGGCCGGCGAGGCGAAGTGCAGCACCAGGTCCGGCGGCTGCCGCACCGGCAGCTCCTCGGCCACGTCCGCCTGCACCAGCAGGAAGCCGGGCCGGTCGAGCAGCGGCGCGATGTTCTCCGGACGGCCGGTGCTCAGGTCGTCCACGCAGGTGACGCGGGCACCGGAGTCCAGCAGGGCGCCGCACAGATGCGAGCCGACGAAACCGGCACCGCCGGTGACGACGACGTGCTCCCAGCCGTGTGAGACGGCACTGCTCATGTCGCTCAGCCCTCCGGATCGGATGTCACCGCCCCCGGGGCACCACCGCCACCGGGCCCGCCCTGTCCAGGCTCGGCCGATCCGCCCCCGCGGGCACGGCCGTGTGCGGCGAACCGGTGAATGACGCAGGGTGAACGCCGTGAGCGCCCCGGGGCGGGCGACGGCGGAGGCGACCGGGTTCTGCGGGCGTGTCCGCGCCGGCCGCGCGGGCACCCGGCTGTCATGGACGTACTGAGCCGCCCCGTGATCGACCGCACCCTTCCCCTGCTCACCGAGGGCTACGCCTGGCTGCCCAACCGCATGCGCGACAGCTCCGGGCCGGTGGTGCGCACCCGGATCCTCGGCCGGCCGGCGCTCGCCTTGCGCGGGCCGGAGGCGGTGCGGTTCTTCTACGACGAGCGGAACGTGCACCGGCACCGGGCGATCCCGGAACCGGTCCTCGGCACCCTCTTCGGCCGCGAGGCCGTGCACAACCTCGACGGCGCCGCCCACCGGGCCCGCAAGGCCGTGTTCCTGCCGCTGCTCGCCCCCGAGCGCGTCGCCGGACTCGTCGAGGAGGTCACCGCCGCCTGGGACGAGGCGGTGCCCGCCTGGAGCCGCCGCTGTGCCGTGGTGCTGTTCGACGAGGCGGCCGTCGTGCTCACCCGGGGCGGCCACCGCTGGGCCGGCGTCCCGCTCGCCGACGGCGACGCCCCCGCCACCGCCCGCGACATGATCGCCATGGTCGACGGCTTCGCCTCCGCCGGACCTCGTCATCTGCGCGCCCGCGGCCGCCAGGAGGACCGGCTGACGCGCCTGGTGCGCGAGGTGCGCGCCGGGACCGTGACGGCACCCGAGGGCTCGGTGCTCGCCCGGGTGTGCGGGCACCGCGACGCGGACGGGGAGTTGCTCGATGAGAAGACCGCCGCCGTGGAGCTGCTCAATGTGGTCCGGCCGGCGGCCGCCGTCGCCTGGTTCGTCGCCTTCCTCGCGCACGCGCTGCACCGGCACCCCGAGCACCGCGTCCCGCTGGGCGACGGGGACGCCGCGTTCGCCACAGTCTTCACCCACGAGGTGCGCCGGTTCTACCCGTTCGTGCCGTTCCTCGGCGGACTGGCGGCGCGCGACCTGATGTGGCGCGGCGAATGGGTTCCGGCCGGGGGACTGGTGCTGCTCGATGTGTACGGACAGAACCACGACGAACTGCTGTGGGGCGACCCGTACGCCTTCCGCCCGCGGCGCTTCCTCGGCCGGCCCGCCGGACGCGACGAGCTGATCCCGCAGGGCGGCGGCGACCCGGCCACCGGACACCGCTGCCCCGGAGAGGGCCTCACCGTCGGCGTACTGGAGGCGCTGGCGGCGCGATTGGCCCGAATGGAGTACACGGTGCCGGAGCAGAATCTGACCATTCCCCTGCACCGGGTCCCCACCCGTCCGCGCAGCGGCCTTCTGATGGCCGACGTGCGCTGAGACCTTCGCCCCCTTGGCCTGCTGCCGGGGCGTCATGTCCCGCGGAGGTCCGGCGCGTCGGCCCTCTCAGGGCCCGTCATGTCCAAATGGTTGAACAAGTTACGGAAGTTGTATTTGCGTAAGTTGGCATTATTTGTCCGATATGGGTAAATCGGGAGGTGCAGGTACTCACTACACCTCAGGGAGATGGTGTCATGCAGACCGAAGACAAGGTCCTCGACAAGCTCACCGGCGTGCGCAGCGCCGACATCGAGGCCGCACTCGACCCGGCCGAGGCCGACGGCGTGTTCCGGGACAGCAGGGAGTGCGCCGGCCTGGCGCTGTTCGCCGGCGGCGGCAAGCTGCTGCTCTCCCCGCCGACCCCGCGCCCGAAGAAGGGCTGAGTGAGTCGACGGGAGTAGCAAGATGGAGCAGTCAGGCACTTCGACCCTCTTGCAGGGCGCGGTGCAGGACCTCGCTTCCTCAGTGGTCTCCGCTCTCCGGAGCGGAGACCACGCACATGCGGTCCTCCCCGCGGGGACCGAAGGGGAAGCCGGAGACGTCACTCTCGCCGCCGTACGCGTCCTGGGCGCCGACGCCATGCTGCCCGGCACCCTGCTGCGCACCCCGCCGGACCCGGCCCAGGTGGCCGTGTTCCGCAAGGCCGTCGAGGCCTACCCGCCCCGCGCCGACGCCGCGCCCACCGTCCGCTGGAGCCACTGGGCCATGGCGCGCGCCCTGCGCCAGGCGGACCCGTCCGTCACTCCCGAACGCCGCGAGGAGCCCGACGCCGGATGGCTCGACGGGGCGAGCTGGCAGTTCCTCACCCACCAACTCGCCGTGCTGGCACCGCTCGCCCTGCCCGGCGAGGACGACGCGGTGACCCGCGCCGCCGGCCGGCGCACCGTCGACGTGGCCCGGGGCTTCGTCCGCGCCGTGCGCCGCAGGGACTGGCGGCAGGCGGCCGGCGCCGGCCGGTGGCTCACCCTGCTCCCCGGCGTCCCCGAAACCCTCGGCCTGCGCGCCGGCCTGGAGTTCGTCGAGCTGATGGGCGGCCAGGACCCGCAGGTCGCCCTGCAGTTGGAGGCGGCCCGGCTGCTCGCACGCACCGGGGCACTCGTGTGACCGCGACCGGCACCCGGGAGATCCGGGAGATCGCCGAGCACGCCTTCGCCTGGACCGGCGCACACCTCGCCGCCTTCGCGCTCGGCGAGGACGCCCTGGCCGCCGACGGCGAGGTCGACCACAGCTGGAAACCCCTCGGGGAACTCGCCCAGGTGTACGCCACCGTGTCCCACCACACCGCCCCCGACGACCCCCTGCACACCCACGCCGGAGCGATGCTGGACTTCGCCTGGCGCCAGACCGGCGAGGGCGAGCTGTTCCGGCGCATGCAGCGCCTCGAACCCTTCGCCACCTACCCGCTGGAGGTGTACGGCGCCTTCGCCTCCGCCGGGTACCGCCACCCGGCCTACGAGGAGGCCGCCGCCGTCGTCGCCCGCACCCGCAGCTGGTGGCTCACCGAGCAGGAACCCACCAGACGCCTCGCCGTCCTCAGCGCAGAGGAACGCAGCGGCATCCGGCGCGCCCCGGTCGAGGAACTGCTGCCGGCCGGCACCTGGCTCGCCGGGCGGCCCGAACCGTGGACCTTCGAACGGGACGCGGGCTACGCCGCCACCCACGTCGTCTTCCACCTCACCGACTGGGGACGCGACCCCGCCGGGCTGCCCCCCGCCCTCGCCGACTACCTGTACGACTGGCTCCCGGCCTGGCTCGACACCTGCCTGGAGGCCGGCATGTGGGACCTCGGCTGCGAACTGCTGGCGGTCGCCGCGACCGTACCCCGCCTCACCGGCGACCCCGCCCTGGACGGCGCCTGGGGGCGCATCCGTTCCGCCCAGCGCCCCACGGGCGCCCTGCCCGAACTGGAACACGCCTCCGGCGACGCCGAGGCCGGAGCCGACGACGACCCGCACTACTTCATGAACCACTACCACTCCACCCTCATGGCCGCCTTCGCCGCCGTGCTGACCACCGCCCGGCCGGGCGGCACGACCGACGAGGCGACCGGCGAAACGGGCCGGAAGGGGCCCCGGCACAGCGGACAAGGAGCGCCCGCATGACCGACACCCGCCTGATCCACAACGTCGGTGTGGGCGCGATCGAATGGCTGTGGGCCCACCGCGACGGCTTCCGCATGGAACCCGACGTCGACCCCGAGACCGGCTTCCTGGAACGCTTCAAGCCCATCGGGGAGCTCGCCATGATCTGCGGTGTGCTGTTCCGCGAGGGCGTCGCCGGCTCACGCCAGGCCGAGCTGGCCCGCCGGCTGCTCGACACCACCTGGCGCGAGACACTCGACGGCGGCCGGATGCTGGTGCGCGGCCAGCACATCGAACCGATGTCGCCCATCCCGTTCGAGGTCTACCTGCCCTACCGCGAACTGGGCTACAGCCAGCCCGAGATCGAGCGCTGGGCCGCGATGCTCCAGCGGATCGACGGCTGGGAGGTCTTCGAGACCACCCCCACCCGGCGGCTCGGCCTCTCCGCCTTCCAGCGCCGCCTCGGCCTCACCCCGCGCCCCCCGGAGGCGGAGGCCGTCAAGGGCACCTGGCTCGCCCGCACCCCCGAACCCTGGATGGTCGAGGGCCGGATCGCCTACGACATCACGCACTGCGTCTTCCACCTCACCGACTGGGGCGAGCGCCCCGAGGGCCTGCCCGCGGACATCGCCGACTACCTCGAGACCTGGCTGCCGGTGTGGATCGACGACTGGCTGGACCTGGAACGCTGGGACCTGCTCGGCGAACTCCTCGTCGTCGACGCCTGCCTGCCCCGCCCCACCCTCGACGAGCGGGCCTGGAAGGCGTTCGCCGCGGCACAGCAGCCCGACGGAGCCATGCCCGCCATCCGGGAGATGCCCGAGGGCGAACCCGACGACGTCTTCGACGTGGTCTACCACTCGACCCTCGTCGCCGCCTTCGCCTCCGTCCTCGCCACCTCCCGCGCCCTGAGCGAACTGGCCGGCGCCTCATGACGACGGCGTACCGCACCCCCTGGCCGGGCAGCCCGCTGCGCCGCGACGACGAGCCGGCGGTCCGGCACATGCCACGTCGTGCGGGCGAGCCGGAGCCCGGCCACGGGGACGACGACCGGGGTGCGCGGCTGGAGGCCGCCGTGGCCGCGGCCGACGCGCCCGACGCCGTCTTCGCCGTCTCGCACCGCGGGCGGCGCATGGTCCGCACCGGCGGCACCGCACCGCCCCCGCACCGCCCCCGCGACGCCGTGCGCTACGAGATCGGCTCCGCCACCAAGGCGTTCACCGGGCTGCTGATGGCGGACCTGGTCGAGCGTGGCATGCTCACCGGCGGAGAACCGGCCGCACACCTGCTCGACCCCACCCGGCCGCCGGACCCCGCGCCCGTGACGCTGGCCCACCTGATCACCCACACCGCCGGACTGCCGGCCCTCCCGCCCGACTTCTACGTCCGCGCCCTCCCCGCCTGGCGCACCAACCCCTACGCCCGCTACTCGGGCGAACGCGTCGTCACCGCCTTCCTGCGCGGGCGTCCGCGGCACCGGCCCGGCACCCGCTGGTGCTACTCCAATTTCGGCGTCGCCGTGCTCGGTCACGCCCTGGCCGCCGCCACCGAGACGACCTGGCAGGACCTGGTCGCCACCCGGCTGCTCGAGCCGCTCGGCCTGCAGGGCACGGCGCTGCGCCCCGACGACGTCGGACCGGACGCGGTCGGCCACGGCAGGAACGGCGCCGAGGTGCCGGCCTTCGACGCGGGCGGCTTCCAGGCGGCGGGAGCGGTCCGCGCCACCCCCCACGACCTGCTCACCTTCCTCGAGGCCCACCTCGACCCCTCCCGCGCCCCGGCCCTGGCCCCCGCCCTGCACGCCGTGCGCACCCCCGTCCTGCGGCGGGGCTTCAAGCACCGGCATGTGCACACCATCGCCTGGTTCCGGCACCCCGCCGACGGCGGTCCCCTGTACTTCCACGGCGGCGCCACCCTCGGCCAGCAGGCCTTCCTCGGCTTCCGCCCCGACACCGGCACCGCCGTCGCCGCGGCCTGCACCCGCCGCTTCCGCTCCGGCGACCCCTTCGTGGCCGCGGCCTACGCACTGCTCGCCGACGAGCAGTGAGGAGCAGTGACGACGTGACGAAACGATGGTTCTGACGGACGCCATGACGCCATGACTGCCAGGTCGCCGTGCCGTTGCGATCGCCATGTCGCTGTATCGCCATGACGACACACCGGAACGCCGGCCGCGGCACGGGGCCGCGGTCCGCGTCGCACGGGTCAGCCGGCCGGCGGGGTCACAGACGCTGCCACAGCGCCGGCGTGGCGGCCGGGGCCCACGCTCCCTGTGCCTGGTGGGTCTGCAGGCACTGGTAGCGCACACCGTCGCGGACCACGGTGGTGCCCGCCTCGTACACCCGGCCCGCGGCCCACTCCTCGGCCGTGCCGTCCTCCGGGGCCGGCAGCGTGGCCCCCGTACTGGCCGTCGTGAGGGTCAGCCCGAAGTCGCTGAGGATCGGATTGACCGGCTGGTAGTACGTGGTGCCGACCGAGGTGCAGTTACCGGAGCCGCCGGAGGTGACGCCCTGCGCCTGGGAGCCCGCCAGGTACGGGCCGCCGGAGTCGCCCGGCTCGGCGCACACCGTGGTGCGGGTCAGCCCGTTCACCCGGCCCTCGGGGTAGGTGACGCTGGTGTCGTGCTGCTGGATCGTCCCGCAGTGCCAGCCGGTGGTCGAACCGGAGCGGCACACCGACGCCCCCACCAGCGCCTGCACCGAGCCGGTGACCTGGACCTCCTGGCCGTCCTGCGCCTTCACGTCCGGCGTAGGCGTCCAGTCGTCGTTGACCGACACCCAGGCCATGTCCACGCCCGGGAAGACGGAGTCCTCGAAGGTGCCCTGGGCGCTGCGGTCGTAGCCGGTCGTGGAGTCGCCCTCCTGACCGCAGTGACCGGCGGTGACGAAGCCGCCCTGGCTGCTCTCGGTCACCGAGAAGCCGACCGAGCAGCGCGCGGAGTCCTCGATGTAGAAGGCGTCGCCGCCGGTGACGTCCTTCAGCAGCCGCGGCCGGTCCTTGGTGGCGCGGATGCCGACGTCCTCAGCCTGGAGCCCCGCCGCCTTGACGAACGCGGCGCCGGCGGTGAGGCTCGTCGCCTGCACCATCACCCGGTTCTGCGTCACGTCCACGTACCACACCGGGGTCTCGAGCGTCTTGACCCGCTCGGCGGCCGCGTCCAGCTTCTTCTTGGCCGCCCGCAGCTCGGCGAGCGGCCGCTCGACCACCCTCGCCGTCGCACCCTCCGCCTCGATGGAGGCCACGTCGTCCTCGTCGGTGGTGGCGACCGTGAGCTCCTCGGCCGTCGCGCCCCGCACCCAGGCACCGGCGAACCGGTCGCCCAGCGCGTTGCGCAGCCGGCCGGCGCGGGTGCCGGCCTCCGCCTCGTTGACCAGCCGCTCCGACGCCTGATCCGGGGTCAGCTTCAGATCGCGCTGCAGGGCGTTCAGCAGCTGCGGCGAGGGCCGGTCGGCGCCCAGGGTCTGCGCCGCGCCGGGCACGGGTCCCGTGGTGGGGACGGGCTCCGCCCCCGCGGACGCGGGAAGTGCGGCGAGGACCAGCGCGCCGATCGCGCCGAGTGCGCCGAGCACGGTCCGGCGCGCGGTCCTGGCATGTCTGTGGACCATTCGGTACGTCTCCTTCGTTCGGGATGGCTGCCGCGGGCGCAATAGGTCTAGCCCGCGGCAGTCGACGCGATGTCAGGAGCGCCGCGCTTTCGCGCTTTGGTGACGCGGACGCGCCATGTGCAGTACCAGCGCGCGACGTACGGCCCCGGCCGTGATCAGGCGGGCTGCAGACCGGGTGCACCCGCCTCGGTGACGAACGACGCCGCCGTCGAGACCGAGGCGCCGGGAGAGGTCACCACGGGCACCGTCCGGAAGTCCGCCCGGGCGTTCTGCCGGTTCAGCTCGAGCCGCACAAAGCCGCGCCGGCCGTCGTAGAACTTCATGTGCGGGTTGGCCTGCATGTAGGTGTCCCAGTTGGACGGCCGCTGCGCACCGTCCCGGCCGCTGGTGACGGAGGTGCAGGTCAGTTCCGTGCCGAGGGTGGCGGAGCCGGGGTCGTCGAAGTCCTCCTTGATGTCGAAGGCGTACGCCACGTGCACGTCCCCGGTGAGCACCAGCCAGTTGTCCACCCCGGCGGCCTTCGCCCCGGCGACCAGCCGGTTCCGCGAGGCGCGGTAGCCGTCCCAGGCGTCCATCGACAACTTGGCGTTCGCGGTCAGGTCGAGCTTGCGCTGGGAGAAGCACACCTGCTGCGGCATCACGTTCCACAGGGCGCCGGAGGCGGCCCAGCCGTCGAGCAGCCAGCTCTCCTGGGAGTCGCCGGTGAGAGTGCGGGCCGGGTCGTCCGACTCCGGGCCGGGCGCGTGCGGGGCGTCACCGTAGGCCTGGTCGGAGCGGTACTGGCGGGTGTCGAGGATGTCGAACTGCGCCAGCGTGCCCCAGTGCAGCCGGCGGTACAGCAGCGCGTCGGGGCCGCTGGGCAGCTGGGCGGCGCGCAGCGGCTGGTTCTCCCAGTAGGCCCGGTAGGCGGCGGCGCGCCGCACCAGGAACTGCTCGGGGGTGCTGCCGTTCTCGTCGAGGGCACCCGCGTAGTTGTTCTCGGTCTCGTGGTCGTCCCAGGCGACGACGAACGGGTGGGCGGCGTGCGCGGCCCGCAGGTCGGGGTCGTTCTTGTAGAGGGCGTACCGCAGCCGGTAGTCCGCCAGTGTGATGGTCTCCCGGTTGAACACCGCCGGCAGCATCCGGTCGGTGTAATTGCGCGCCCCGCCCGCGGAGTTGACGGCGTACTCATAGAGGTAGTCGCCGAGGTGGAACACCACGTCGACGTCCTCCTGCGCCAGATGCCGGTGCACGGTGTAGTAGCCGTCGTGGTAGGCCTGGCAGGCGACGGCGGCCAGCCGCAGGCTGCTGGTGGCCTCGCCGGCGGGGGGCGCGGTGCGGGTGCGGCCCGCAGGGCTGATCCAGGTGCCGGTGCGGAACCGGTAGTAGTACGGCGTGCCCGGCTCCAGACCCTGCACATCCACGTGCACGCTGTGGCCGTACTCCGGATAGGCGGTGGCGGTGCCGCTGCGCACGGTCAGGACGAAGTGCTCGTCGAGCGCCACCTCCCAGTCCACCTCCACCCGCTGCTGGCCGAGCCCCCCGTCGGCCTCGAACGGGGCCGGGGCGAGCCGGGTCCAGATCACCACCGAGTCGGGCAGCGGGTCACCGGAGGCCACCCCGAGCGTGAACGGGTCCTCGGTGATGCGGGCCGGCTGCAACCGGGGCGCGGCGAACGCGCCCCGGGCGGGCAGGTTGGTGGAGAAGGCGAGGGCGGCGGCGGCCGCGGTGAGGGTCAGAAAGCGCCGGCGGGCCAGGTGCGGGGCTGCGGTGCGCAGTACGGCGTCGTGCGGGGAGAAGGCGTGCTCCGGAGCGAGTCCGGTACGGCCCGGCAGCGCCATGCGGTGTCCTCTCGTACGGGGCGGGGTGATCCGACGGCGGCGTCCTTCGTCACCGAGGCGGGCGCGCCCCCCGGCTGATGTGTGGCGAACAGCGGCCGTGGGGCGCGGAGCCTGCATGCTATGCAGACAAAATGCTTAAAACGGGCGCGCCTGGCGGGCAGTTCACACAAGAGGCGGTACGGACACCCGGCAGCGGAGCGTGCAGGGCTGCGGAGAGCCGCGGGGGAGAAGGGCGGAGAGCCGCGGCGGAGGACGGCGGAGAGCTGCCGCGGAGAACCGTGAAGAGCGCCACCGGCGCGGGGCCGGTGGCGCTCTTGGGGGGATGCGGGAAGTGCGGCTGAAGGCGGGTCAGCCGGCCCGGTCCGTGCGGGCCGCGGCGGTCACCGGCTCGCGGGCCGGCAGGTGGTAGACGTGGAAGGCGCGGCCGATCACCGGCTGCGCCACATTGCGCACCTTCACGCCCCCGGCGGTCATGCCGTGCTCCGTGCCGGCGTGCGCGTGCCCGTGCACCGCGAGATCCGCACCGGCCGTGTCGATGGCCTCGGCCAGCAGATAGCTGCCGAGGAACGGATAGATCTCCAGCGGCTCACCGGCCAGCGTGTCCGCGCCGGGGGAGTAGTGGGTGAGCGCGATCCGGGCGTCGCAGCCCTCGTCCGCCAGCCGCTCCAGGGCCGTGCGCAGCCCGTCGGCGCAGTGGCGCGAGTGCCGCACGAACTCCTTCATCACCGGCTCGCCGAACTCCCCGGCCGACCGCCCGGCGAAGCCGCCCCCGAACCCCTTGGTCCCGGCGACCCCCACGCGGGCGTCACCGCACCGCAGCACCGTCCCCTCGCCCTCCAGCACCTGGGCACCGGCGTTCCGCAGCAGGTCCGACACCTCGTCCGGGCGGTCGTCGTGATGGTCGTGATTGCCGAGGACGGCGACCACCGGCAGAAGAAGGCCGCCGGCATCGGCTCGTCGCCGCAGTCGCGCCGGACCCGGTCCCAGTCGACCTTCTCGCGCAGCACCCGCGCGATCGGCAGCACGGCCCCGAAGTCGCAGTGGTGCTCGGAGAACGCGGCGATCAGGCTCCACAGCAGGTCCGTGGGGGCCAGGACCGGCATGCGGACCGACTCCACCGGCAGCTCCTCGGCCCGGTCCAGCATCTCGGTGGTGACCCGGCGGTGGGCCAGCTCGAAGATCACGTCCACGTCCTGGCCGAAGCAGGTCGCCTTGATCAGCCAGTCCTCCGGCGGATGCCGCACCGGCAGCCCCGCCGCGCGCAGCGTCTCCTCCACCTCCACCGCGTCCTCGGGCCGGACGCAGAAGTCGACGTCGTGCTGGAGATTGCCGGTGCCGCCGTGGGCGTACACGGCGACACTGCCCGCCAGCGCGAAGCGGTGGCCGCCCTGCTTGAGCACCACGCCGACCTGTTCGGCCGCCTCCAGGATGGCCTGATTGCGGTCCCGGGGAAGCCCGGCCTCGGCTGGCTCGCGCAGCGCCGACGGCGCCGTCGGCCGCCCGGGCGTGTCCTCCGCCAGCCGGAGGCCCGGGACGCCCTGACGCCGGGCGCGGGCGGTGTCCTCACTGTTCTCCGGCATGGGCACTCCCTTCGCCGTACCGGACGCTGCGCGTATGCGAGTGCCCGCTCCCCGCGCACGCACGCCCCGGCGGTGCACCGCCCGCCCGCGGCCGGCGGCGCCCGGCTCGGGCGTACTGGGAAAGCGCTTCGGCCGCGCACGCCTGAAGATGGGCGAAAGCAGGTAAACCGCTCGATGTGGCGCCCAGGCGCGCCCGTGGAGGTCGGCCATGGCTCAGCACACGTCTCGAACGCCGGAGCTTCCCCAGCCGCTGCGGGCCGTCGCCTCGGGGCTGCGGCAGCTGCCCGGCGCCGCCCAGGCGGGCAAGGTGGCCGAGGCCGCCCTGGACCGGATCGGCGCGCTCTCCCCGCGCGGCCGCCGCATCGCCGTCTACGCCGGGGCCGGAGTGCTCGGGACCGCCGGTGTCGTCGAGTGGCCGGTGGCGCTGACCGGGGCCGCCGTCGCCTGGTTCACCCGGCCGCGGCCCGGCTCGGCCGAGGACACCCGGCCGGCGGAGCACCAACCCGACGCCGCCGAGGCAGTCGCGACCACCCCCGCCGGGCCGGAAGCGGAAGCGGAGCCGCCCGGTGACCGAGGCCCCGGTGCCCGAGGCCCCGGCGACCGGCTGGCCTCCTCCCGGCACCGGCCGGGGCCGGCCGCCCAGCAGGTGCACGAGCAGCCCGCCAAGGTGGGCGACACCGAGACCGCGGCCGGGCTGCGCAAGGTCGCCGAGGCCACCGTGCACCACGCACCGCACGCCGCCCGCCCTCCGCACGGCGCCGGCGCCCACGAGCAGACCCGCCACGACGGGCACGGCGGTGACGGACACCGCGGCGACGGGCACCGCGACGACCGGCACTCCGGCTGACGCCAAGGACCAGGGGACACCCTCACGATGCTCACTCGCCTCGACGTCGCGCCTCTCGCGGGAGCGGTGGCGGGGGCCGCCGCAGGCGCCGCCCGCAGCACCGCCCAGGGACTGACGTCCGTCCACGACACCACGCGCCGCATTGGCCATGTCGCCCGCAACGCGCTGAGCGGCGGCCGCCACTGGCGGGCCGGACCGCGCCTCCACCTCGCGCTGCACCACCCCGAGGGCACCGGCGTCGCCCCGCTCGCCCGCAAGGTCGCCGCGGAACTCCTCGACCACCCCGATGTGCTGACCGCGTACTGGGACGGCGGGCTGTCCCGGCTGGTGGTGACCGTGGTCGAGGACGCGGCCGGGGACCGGGTCGCCCGGCGGGCCGCCGAACTCGCCGCCAGGGCCGGCCTGGTCGAGCAGGCCGAACCCGAGGCCGAGGAGGACGCCGCCCACCCCGGCGACCCCGGCGAGGTGCGTATCGCCGCCGCCGCGCTGCTGCTGGACGCCGCCGGAGCGGCCGGCGCCCTGGCCGGACGGGCGCTGCGCCTGCCGCCCGGCCCCAAGACCGTCACCGCGGGCGTCACCCTGCTGCGCGAGAACCCCCGCTTCCGGGCCCTGCTGCGCCGCCGGTTCGGCGCCGGCGGCAGGGAACTCCTCCTGGCCGCCGCCAACGCCGCCGCCCACGGCGCGGGCCAGTCACCCGTCGCCCTGGTCCTCGACGGACTGCTGCGCACCGGCCAGCTCACCGAGGCGGTCGCCCGGGCCGCCGCCTTCGAGGCGCTGCACGACGGGCTGTGCCGCGACGAGGGCACCACCCTGCCCTGCCCGCCTCACATCCGCCCGCCGCTGCGGGTCACCCCGGCCCAGGAGTACGCGGCCAACGCCGGCACCGGCAGCCTGGCCGGCGCCGCCGCCACCCTGCTGGTCACCCACGACACCCGGGAGGCCGCCGAGGCCGTGCTGGCCGGCTCGCCCAAGGCCGCCCGCTACGGCCCCGCCGCCTTCCTCACCGGCCTCAGCACCCACCTCGCCCGGTCCGGGGTCCTGGTGCGCAGCGACGAACGCCTGCGGCAGCTGGAGATCGCCGACTGCCTGGTGCTGCACGCCGACGCCCTGCGCAACCCCGCGGCCCGGGCCGACGGAGACGACGAGCGGGCCGCGGCGTTCGTCGACCCCGTCGCGCCGTTCGCCGAGGCCGTCCTCGACGCGGCGCGCCGGGCCGGCCTGCACGTGGTGATCACCGGCGGACCGGACCTGAAGGACATCACCCGCATGGCCGACGAGATCGCCCCCGCCGACCTGCCGTTCGGCGACGTGGTGCGGGCCCTGCAGAACGACGGGCACATCGTGGTGAGCGTCGCCCGCGTCACCCCGGACAGCCCACCCGACGTGGCCGGGGGACTGCCCGCCGGGGACGTCGCCGTCGCCCTCGTCGACGCCCGCTCGGCCGTTCCCTGGGGCGCCGACATCCTCACCCCGGGCGGCAGCGCCGACGTCTGGCGGCTGCTCCGGGCGATCCCGTCGGCCCGCCGGGTGAGCCGCCGCTCCCAGACCCTGGCCCGCGCCGGTGCCGCCCTTTCCGGACTGCTGGTCGCCCGCGGCGGCAAGCCCAGCGGCCGACTGTGGCGTGTGCTCACCCGGCACGCCCCGGTCAACGCCGCCGCGGCCGCCGCCCTGTGCTTCGGGTGGACCGAGGCGCTGCGCGTGGCCCGGGCCACCCCACCCGAACCCCACCTCCACGTGCCGTGGCACGCGATGGAACCCCACGAGGCGCACGAGCGGCTGCGCCGCGCCCGCGGCGAGGCGGAACCGCGCGGACTGGCCGTGCTCGCCGACCGCTCCCGGCAGTACGCCGCACGGCTCGCCCGCACCCCCGTGGCCGCCCCCGCCCGCTGGACCTGGCAGGCCGCCGGAGCCGTCCGGCGCGAACTCGACGACCCCCTCACCCCCGTGCTGGCCACCGGCGCCGTCGCCTCCGCGCTGCTCGGCTCACTGGTGGACGCCCTGCTCGTGGTCGGCGCCATGGACATCAACGCCGTCGCGGGCGGGCTGCAGAGGCTGCGCGCCGAGCAGGCGCTCGCCCGCCTCGCCGCCCGCCAGCAGCCCAAGGCCCGGCGGCAGGAGAACCGCAGACGCACTGTCACCGTCGACGCGGCCCGGCTGCGGCCGGGGGACCGGATCAGCCTCGCCGCCGGCGACGTCGTACCGGCGGACGCCCGCCTGCTGGAGGCGGAGGGACTGGAGGTCGACGAGTCCGCCCTCACCGGCGAGTCGCTGCCGGTCACCAAGGCCGTCGAGGCGACACCGGGCGCACCGGTGGCCCAGCGCACCTGCATGGTCTTCGAGGGCACCACCGTCGTCGCCGGCCACGCCACGGCCCTGGTGGTCGACACCGGCGAGCACACCGAGGCGGGGCGCGCCGTCGCCCTGGCCTCGCGCACCCCGCCGCCCGCCGGGGTGCAGGCCCGGCTGCAGGAACTCACCCGCAAGGCCCTGCCGGTCACCTTCACCGGCGGCGCCCTGGTCACCGGGCTGTCCCTGCTGCGCGGCAGCCCGGTCCGACGGGCCGTCAGCGGCGGCGTCGCGGTGGCCGTCGCCGCCGTGCCCGAGGGGCTGCCGCTGGTCGCCACCGTCGCCCAGATGGCCGCCGCCCGGCGGCTGTCCCGGCGCGGCGTCCTGGTGCGCACCCCGCGCACGCTGGAGGCGCTCGGCCGGGTCGACACCGTCTGCTTCGACAAGACCGGCACCCTCACCGAGAACCGGCTGCGCCTGGTCCGCGTCGCCACCGCCGACGGCACCGTCCTCGACCCCGGCGCCGAGGACGCCGTGGACGTCGTCCGGCTGGCCGCGCGGGCCTGCCCGCAGGAGGAGACCGGGCAGGGCCGCAAGGTCGCGCACGCCACCGACGAGGCCGTCCTCGACGTCGCCCCGCCCGACGACGGCTGGAAGCCCAGCGGCGAACTCGCCTTCGAGGCAAGCCGCGGCTACGCCGCCGCCGTCGGCCGGGACGAGTCCGCCGGCTCCGCGCACTCCGGCGAACTGCTGGTGGTCAAGGGCGCGCCCGAGGCCGTCCTGCCCGCCTGCCCCCATCTGCCCGGCCACGCCGCCGAGACCGCCCACGCCCTCGCCGCGCAGGGACTGCGCGTCCTCGCCGTGGCCCGGCGCCCCTGCCGGGGCGGCGACCCCGCCGAGGAGCTCGAAGGCGGCCTCGACGGACTGGAGTTCGCGGGATTCGTCGCCCTCGCCGACGTCCCCCGCGACACCTCCGAGGCCCTGCTGGCCGAGCTGCGGCGCTCCGGCATCCTGCCCGTGATGCTCACCGGAGACCACCCCGAGACCGCCCGCGCCATCGCCCTGCAGCTGGGCTGGCCCGAGGAGACCGAGGTGGTCACCGGGGACGAACTGGTCGCCATGGACCGGCGCGAGCGGGTCCGCGCGCTGCACGGCGCGGGCGTCGTCGCCCGCGTCGCGCCCGAGCAGAAGCTGCACGTGGTGGAGGCGCTGCAACAGGCCGGCCGGGTGGTGGCGATGGCCGGCGACGGCGCCAACGACGCCGCCGCCATCCGCGCCGCCGACGTCGGCGTCGGCATCGAGGCCCGCGGCTCGGCCGCCGCCCGCAACGCCGCCGACCTGGTGCTGACCACCACCGACCTGTCCGTCCTGGTCGACGCCGTGGCCGAGGGCCGGGCCCTGTGGCGCAGCGTCGCCGACGCGGTGAGCATCCTCATCGGCGGCAACGCCGGCGAGGTCGGCTTCAGCGTGCTCGGCACCCTGCTCGCCGGTTCCTCGCCGCTGTCCACCCGGCAGCTGCTGCTGGTCAACCTGCTCACCGACATGTTCCCCGCCATGGCCGTGGCGGTGACCCCCAGCGACGACCCGGCGACCGCCGTGCACGCCGCGACCGGCCCCATGGGGCTCGACGCGCTCGGCGCCCCGCTGCTGCGCGCCATCCGCCGCCGCGGCGTGACCACCTGCCTCGGCGCGGTCGCCGCCTACCTGGCCGGCCGGCTCACCCCCGGCAGCGACCGCCGCGCCACCACCATGGCGCTGTGCGGCGTGGTCGGCGCCCAGCTCGTGCAGACCCTCTCCGGCCGCCGCCACAGCCCGCTGGTGTGGACGACCGCACTCGGCTCCGCCGCCGTGCTGGCCGCCCTGGTGCAGACCCCCGGCGTCAGCCACTTCTTCGGCTGCACCCCGCTCGGCCCGGTCGCCTGGACCGGCGTCGCCCTCGCCATCACCCTGTCCGCCCTCGCCCCGCGCCTGGAACGCCGGGCCGCCGTCCGCCACGCCTACGACGCCGCCTCCCGCCTGCTGCTGCGCCTCGGCGCCCACGCCCAGGAGGCCCGCCACCTCCTGCACAGCGGTATTGCCCGCCCGGTGGTGTCGTAGCGGAGCCTGGTAGGGGAGCTGGGGGCTGATGGGGAGTCCGCGAGGGGTCCGGGCAGCCCAGCCGGCCGGGACGTCCGGCCCGCGCGGAACCGCCGCCGTTCGCCCAGACTGGAAGATGCAGGGCGGGCCGCAGGACCCCCTCCCCGGGCCCGCCGACGCAGGCGGGCGCGGCAGCGCCCGACGCCGTGGCCCGCCGCGAGCAGAAGGGTGAGCAACGGCATGAAGGGCTACGTCTTCCACGGCCCCGGGCAGTCCGCCTGGGAAGAAGTCCCCGATCCGGACATCAAGGAGCCCACCGACGCGATCGTGCGGGTCGACGCCGTCACCATCTGCGGCACGGACCTGCACATCCTCAAGGGCGACGTGCCGGAGGTGCAGCCGGGGACCGTCCTCGGACACGAGGCGGTCGGCGAGATCGTCGAGACCGGCGGCGACGTGCGCAGCGTACGTCCCGGAGACCGCGTGCTCGTGTCCTGCATCACCGCCTGCGGCCGCTGCCGCTTCTGCCGCGAGGCCATGTACGGCCAGTGCCGCGGCGGCGGAGGCTGGATTCTCGGCCATCTGATCAACGGCACCCAGGCCGAGTACGTCCGCGTCCCCTACGCCGACCTGTCCGTGCACGCCCTGCCCGGCGCGGTCGCCAACGAGGACGCCGTACTGCTGGCCGACATCTTCCCCACCGCCTACGAGGTCGGCGTGCTCAACGGAAAGGTGCGGCCCGGCGACACCGTCGTGGTGGTCGGGGCCGGACCGGTGGGGCTCGCCGCCGTCGCCACGGCGCACCTCTTCTCCCCCGAGCGCGTCATCGCCGTCGACCTGGCACCGACCCGCCTGCAGGCCGCCCGCGACCTCGGCGCGGAGGCCGTCGTCGACGCCGGCGAGGGCCCGGAGCAACTGGTCGAGGACCTCACCGACGGGCTCGGCGCCGATGTGGTCGTCGAGGCGGTGGGCGTCCCCGCGACCTTCGAACTGTGCACCCGCATGGTGCGGCCGGGCGGTCGCGTGGCCAACGTCGGCGTGCACGGCGCCCCCGCCACTCTGCACCTCGAGAGCCTGTGGATCAAGAACGTCACCGTGACCACCGGCCTGGTCGACACCCACTCCACGCCCACCCTGCTGCGCATGCTGGCCGCCGGCCGGCTGCCCACCGGACCGCTGGTCACCCACACCTTCCCCCTGGACCACATGCAGGAGGCGTACGACGTCTTCGGCAACGCCGCCGAGACCGGCGCGCTCAAGGTCGTCCTCGGTGTGCCCCAGCACGAGGTCGTCCCGGTGCAGCAGACGCAGACGTCCTGACCTCCGCCCCGGTGCGAGGAGGTGAAGCGCGATGGCACGCACACCCGGTGCACGGCCCCGCAGGGAACGGCTGTGGCGCTGGCGCCGGAACCCGCTGCGGCGACGCAGCGACGTCGCCGAGGCCTGGGTGCAGCTCGCCACCCACGTCCTCGCCCTGCTGACCGCGGTGTGCGTCGGCCTCCTGGCGGCCGGCGCCCTCGGCTCCTCCCTCGCCGACCGACGGGCCGAGGACCGGCCCGCCACCGCCGTCCTGACCAAGGGCACCGCCGACGCGGTGCCCGCACCCGTCACCGACGACGGCGGCGCCGGCGTCTGGACGACCGTCCGGTGGACCGACCGGGACGGCGCCACGCACACGGGCCGCGCCGAGGTCCCGCCCGGCAGGAAGGCCGGCAGCACCGTCACCGTCTGGACGGACGGCAGCGGCCGGCTGGTCACCAAGCCCCCCGAGGGCGTGGAGGCGCACTTCCAGGTCGTCATGGGCGGCGTCACGGTCGGTGCCGCCTGCGGCGGGCTGATCCTGGGCGCCGGATGGCTGGTGCGCAGGAGGATCCGGCACCGGGTCCTCGACCAGTGGGAGGCCGAGTGGCAGTGGGTCGAACCGATGTGGCGCAAGCGGATGACCGGCTGACCCGTCCGCCTCCGACGGCCAGCTCCGCCCCGGTCAGTCCGTCCGCGTGCCGCCCCGGTCAGTCCCTCCGCGTGCCGTCGGGGCCGCCCGGAAAGGCGTCCGTGCCCTCCGCACGCCGGGCGTGCACGAACAGGTGCGGCTCGGGCCGGGCGTCGGGATGGGCCGGCGTGAACATCACGCTCTCCTGCGACTCCACCGTCAGACCCGCCGCCCGCACCACCGCGACGACGTCCTGCGCCGCGAAGCTGGTGACCCGCACCGGCTGCCCCATGAAGACGCCGTCGAAGTCCTCCACGTCCAGCGGCACGGTCGCCGGCGCCAGCAGACCGCCCGGCCGCAGTGCCCGCGCCAGCCGCTCCACAAGACCGGCCTGCTCGGTGCGCGACATCTGCAGCAGCGAGAAGTAGACACAGACCGCGTCGAACGAGCCGTCCTCCAGCGGCATCGTGTGGATGTCCGCGCACGCGAACTCCGCCCCGGGCACCTGACGGGAGGCGGTCTCCACCATCACCGGGGACACGTCGACCCCGAGCACCCGGTGACCTTCCTTGGCGAGGGTGGCGGCCGTCGGCCGGCCCGTGCCGCTGCCGACGTCCAGCACCCGGGCGCCGGGCGGCAGCCGTTCGGTCAGCCATCGCAGCGATCCGCGGTGCGCCTCGGAGGAGGCGAACGCCTTCTCGTACCGGCTGCCCAGCGCATCGAACACCACCGCCGCGGGCGGCCTGCGCACCTCATCGACCACTACGCACCCCGTCGTACCCGGTCTTGACATTTGGACGCGCAGGCATCGTCCCACCCGAGTGCACTCCCCACAACGCCGCCCGGCCGTACGGGTGCGGGCGCGGCTTGCGCGGCGGCGGCAGCGCACGGCAGGGTCGGGGTGTGCCGACACTGCTGATCGTCCATCACACGCCGTCGCCCAACTGCCAGGCGATGTTCGAGGCCGTCGTCGACGGCGCCACCGCCCCCGAGATCGAGAACGTCGAGGTCGTGCGCCGGGCCGCGCTCGCCGCCACCGCGAGCGACGTGCTGCAGGCCGACGGCTACCTCCTCGGCACGCCCGCCAACCTCGGCTACATGTCGGGGGCGCTGAAGCACTTCTTCGACCAGATCTACTACCCCTGCCTCGACTCCACCCGCGGCCGCCCCTTCGGCGTCTTCGTGCACGGCGGCAGCGACGTCACCGGGGCACTGCGCGGCATCGAGTCCGTCACCACGGGCCTCGGCTGGCGCCGCGCCGCGGACACCGTCACCGTCACCGGAGCGCCCGACAAGCAGGCGCTGGAGCGCTGCTGGGAGCTGGGCGCCACCGTCGCCGCCGGGCTCATGGAGTGAGCACCGGGCCTGCGAGGCCGGGCTCATGGAGTGACCAGCGGGCCTGCGAGGAAGCGCGTCAATCCATCCGCCGGCGGTCCTGCTCGTCCCACGCCCGTGTGTCGCGCGGCTGGGTGTACGGCTCGGCCTCGGGCGGATGGCCCCCGGCGATGGCGCGCTGCCGGGCGATCTCCGCGTCGAACTCCAGGCCCAGCAGGATCGCCAGATTGCTGATCCACAGCCACACCAGGAACACGATGACGCCGGCCATGGTGCCGTAGGTCTTGTTGTACGAGGCGAAGTTGGCCACGTACACGGCGAAGCCGCCGGAGGCGACCAGCCAGATCAGCAGGGCCAGGAAACTGCCCGGGGTGATCCAGCGGAACCCCCTGACCTTCGCGTTGGGTGCCGCCCAGTACAGCAGCGCGATCATCAGGACGACCAGCAGGACCAGGACCGGCCACTTGGCGATCGACCACACGGTCACGGCCGTGTCGCCGAGGCCGAGCACATCGCCGGCCCGGCGGGCCAGGTCACCGGTGAACACCACGATCAGCGCGCTGATCACCGCCAGCACCATCAGCACCACCGTCAGCCCGACCCGCACCGGCAGCACCTTCCACACCGGACGGCCCTCGGGGATGTCGTAGACGGCGTTGGCGGAGCGGATGAACGCCGCCACATAGCCCGAGGCCGACCACACCGCCAGCACCAGGCCGACCAGCGCGACGATCGAGCCGGTGCCCGCCCCGCCCTGGAGCTGCGAGACCGCCTGGGTGAGGATGTCGCGCACCGCGCCGGGCGCGAGGTCCTGCACCTGTTCCATCACCCGGTCGATCGCCGACTTGCCGGCGATGCCCAGCAGCGACACCAGCACCAGCAGCGCGGGGAACAGCGCCAGCACCCCGTAGTAGGTGAGGGCCGCGGCCCGGTCGGTCAGCTGGTCGTCCTTGAACTCGCGCAGACTGCCCTTGAGCGCTGCACCCCACGACCGCTTCGGCAGCCCGGTGGGCGTGTCCGGTGCCGCCCGCTCCACCTCGGCGTCCGGGCCCGGTTCCCCGGCCGCCGGCGCCTCGTCCGTCGTCTGGTCCGTCCTCTGGCCGTTCCGGCCAGGCAAGTGCAGCTTCATGAGCGCCGGGTAACCAGGAGCGGCCGGAGCCAACCTCGCGAACGGAAGCGCACCCGAAAGTGGTTGTGGGAGCGCTCCCAAGTGGGCACCATTCCGTACATGATCTCCACGCCGACGATCCGCCCGTACCGCCCCGGGGACCGGGACGCCCTCGACGACATCTGCATCCGCACCGCCCACAACGGCCTGGACAACCGCCCGGTCTACGCCGACCCCTCGATCCTCCCGGCCACCTTCGCCGCCCCCTACGTCCACCTGGAGCCGGACCTCGCCTTCGTACTCGACGACGGCACCGGCAGCGCGGTCGGCTACATCCTGGGCACCGCGGACACCCCGCGCTTCGCCGAGGAGTTCCGCACCACCTGGCTGCCGCTGGTCGCCGCGCGGTACCCGGAGCCGTCCGGGGAGCCGGGCACCCCGGACGAGGTGATGGCCCGCCTGCTGCACCACCCCGAGCGCATGGTCCTGCCCGAACTGGCCGGCTATCCCGCCCATCTGCACATCGACCTGCTGCCCGAGTGGCAGGGCCGCGGCTTCGGCCGGGAGCTGATGCGCACCTTCCTGCGCGCGCTGCGGGACCGGGGAGTACCCGCCGTCCATCTGGTCATGGCCAAGGCGAACAAGCCGGCCCGCGCCTTCTACGACCGGATGGGCTTCGAGGTGCTCGACGTGCCGATGGACGCCTCGGTGACCTGCCTCGGACGCCCGACGGCCGACCCGGACCGGCCCTGACGCTCCGTCACCGGTGGGCGACGGTTCTGAAGATGTTACGAAGAACTTGTGAGGCGATTGAACACAGGGCGGCCGCCCTGCGTATGGGGCGTGGGAATTCCATGCTGACCCCCCGCGACTGAAGCGTAGGAGTACTGCCTTGGCACGCAACACACGCAGACGCCCGAAACAGCGAGCGACCCTCGCCGCGTTCGCACTGATGCTGGGCGGAGGGGGGTTGATGGCGGCCAATGTCTACGCTTCCGCGACCGTGGACGGGGACAACCAGGCTCAGGTGCTCAACGGCGCCACCATCGACTGCCCCGACGTGGCCACCCGGCTGACCGCGGTGCCCGAGCAGGCCCGAGGGGAGGTGGACAAGGAACTCGCCGCGCTGGACCAGCAGATCGCCGATGCCTACAAGCGGATCGCGGAGTCCACCCAGGAGCTCCAGCAGGACCCGGACTTCGCCCAGAACGCGATCGCCAAGCCGCTCGAGGAGAAGCGCTCCGCGACCCTGTCGCGCATCGCGACCGCCATCGACCGCGTGGGCGACCGGCCCGAGGGCCTGGACAAACTCGCCGCCTGCACCGTGCGCGAGTCCGGCAACAACACCTCCGCGCAGGACGGCCAGGACCAGCAGGACGGCCAGGCCGGCGACGGCGGCCAGGACCAGGCGGGCCAGGACCAGCAGGATGGTCAGGACCAGCAGGGCGGCCAGGATCAGGGCAGCCAGGACCAGCAGCAGGGCGACGAGCAGGGCCAGCAGGGCGGCAACGGCGGCCAGGCCGGCAACGGGCCCGTCCCCGGCGACTACGTGGACATCAAGAGCGTCCAGCCGAACGCCAATGAGCCCGAGCCGGGCGACAACGCCTCCACCGGCACCTTCTCCAGCGAGTGCGGTGTCAACGCCAACGGCCTGTTCAACTCGGACAACGTGATCGCGGCGCCCGGTGTGAGCAACGGCGCCCACCACTTCCACGACTACATCGGCAACCAGGACACCAACGCGTTCTCCAGCGACGAGGACCTGGCCGCGGCCGAGACCAGCTGCGAGGACCAGCGCGACAAGTCCGCGTACTACTGGCCCGTGCTGCGCCTGCAGAACGGCAAGCAGGAGCAGGACGCCAACCAGCCCGGCGGCGGCATCGAGGGCAACGTCGGCGAGATCGTGACGCCCAAGGACGTCAGCCTCACCTTCGTCGGCAACCCGCAGAGCGAGGTCGTGGCCATGCCCCGCCTGCTGCGCATCATCACCGGTGACGCCAAGTCCTTCGTCAACGGTCCGGCCAACGCCAACGCCTCCTGGAGCTGCACGGGCTTCGAGGACCGGCAGCTGAAGGACAAGTACCCGCTGTGCCCCGAGGGCAGCGACGTGGTGCGCACCTTCAAGTTCCAGAGCTGCTGGGACGGCCGCAACATCGACAGCGCCAACCACCGTACGCACATGGCGTTCACGGACGAGAACGGCAACTGCCCGTCCGGCTTCAAGGCGATCCCGCAGCTGGTGCAGCGCATCGTCTACGACGTGGACGCGCCGAGCCTGGAGGACGGCGGGAAGACCACCCCGCTGTTCGCGGTGGACTCCTTCCCCGAGCAGCTGCACAAGCCGATCACCGACCACGGCGACTTCATCAACGTCTTCGACGAGGACCTGATGAACGAGATGGTCGACTGCATCAACAGCGGCCGCGAGTGCGGCGCCGGCGCGGGCGACGGCGGCAACGGCGGCGACGACGGCAATGCCGGTGGTGACAACGGCGGTGACGGCGGCAATGCCGGTGGTGACAACGGTGGTAACGCCGGCGACGGTGGCAACGCCGGTGGCGACAACGGCGGCGACGCCGGCGACGGTGGCAACGCCGGTGGCGACAACGGCGGCGACGCCGGCGACGGTGGCAACGCCGGCGGTGACAACGGTGGCGACGACGGTGACAAGCCGGGTGACGACGGCAAGGGCGACCAGCAGAACCCGTCGGAGCCGCCGCGGGAGACCGAGCCCGCCGAGGAGCCCTCGGGCGGCGAGAACGCCGAGCAGCCCGGCGTGAAGGCCTCCACCCCGGCCAAGGACGACGCCGGTGACGCCGGCAAGGACGACGGCGGCAAGGGCGACGGCGGCAAGGGCGACGACGGGGGCCAGGCCGCCCAGGCCGCTCAGGTGCCCGGCAGCCTGCCGGAGCTCGAGGACCGTACCGAGGCACAGGCCGAGTCGGGCAGCCTGGCCGAGACCGGCGCCCAGATGTGGCCGGCCGCGCTCGGCGGAGTGCTGGTCATCCTCGGCTTCTTCGTCCTGCGCAGCGTGCGGCGCAACGCCTGATCCCCTGACGGCAGGCACCACGGCGGCAGGTCCCCGCACCGGGGGCCTGCCGCCTCGCCGTTCCGGACCCGCCGTCAGGACTCAGTTCCGGGACCCGCCGTCAGGACTCAGGCGCTCCGGAAGCCGGCCGGGGGGTGTCCGTGCCCGTCCCCTCCGCGTCGATGTGCGGCAGGATCCGGTCCAGCCACCGCGGTGTCCACCAGGCGTGCCGGCCCAGCAGGGTCATCACGGCCGGGACCAGCAGCAGCCGCACCACGGTCGCGTCGATGAGCACGCTCACCGCGAGACCCAGTCCGAGCATCTTCACCACGACGTTGTCGCTGATGATGAACGCCGCGAACACGCTCACCATGATCAGTGCCGCGCAGGTGATGACCCGCGCGGTGATCTCCAGGGCATGGGCGACCGCCGCCCTGGCGTCGCCGGTGCGCATCCACGCCTCGTGGACGCGGGAGAGCAGGAAGATCTCGTAGTCCATGCTCAGGCCGAAGATGATCGCGAACATCATCATCGGCACATAGCTCTCGATCGGCACCGTGCCGTTCACGCCCAGCGCGGGACCGCCCCACCCCCACTGGAAGACGGCGACCACGACGCCGTAGGAGGCGGTGATGGACAGGACGTTCAGCACGGCGGCCTTGACCGCGACGAGCACCCCGCGGAAGACGGCCAGGATGATCAGGAACGCCAGGGCGACCACCACGGCGATGATCAGCGGCAGCCGCTCGGCGACGATGTCGCGGAAGTCGACCTGCGCCGCCGTCGTCCCGGTGACATAGGTCTTGGCGTCCGTGCCCCGCACGGCCTGCGGCAGGGTGTCGTCCACCAGGCGGTTGGTGAGGTCGGTCGTGGTGGCGCTCTGCGGGGACGCCGAGGAGTACACCGTGCCGACCAGGACGTCCCCGTCCTGCGTGGCGGTCAGCGGCGTGACCACGGCCGCGCCCTCCACGCCGTCCAGGGTCTTCTGGGCCTGCGAGGCCAGGTCGGAGCGGTCGGACTGCGGCACGGACGACTGGTCGATGACGACCGTGAGCGGGCCGTTGGAGCCCGGCCCGAAGGCGTCGGTCATCAGGTCGTAGGCCCGCCGGTCGGTGAACGACGTGGGGTCCGCGCCGTCGCCGATGTGCCCGAGCTGGATCGAGAACACCGGGATCGCCAGGACGGCGATGGTGGCCACGCCCGCCGCGAGGAACTGCCAGGGTCTGCGCTCCACCCGCTGCGCGTACCGGTGCCAGGTGCCCTGGGGCTCCGCCCCCGGCTCGGCGTCGGTCTCGGCCACCGGGCGGCGCACCCGGTAGCGGTCGATGCGCCGGCCGATCAGACCCAGCAGGGCCGGTACCAGGGTGAGCGCCCCGGCCACGGCCGAGACGACCGTGACGGCCGCGGCGAGCCCGAGCAGCCCGATGAACGAGACACCGGAGGTGAACAGACCCGCCAGCGCGATGATCACCGTGCATCCGGAGACCAGCACGGCCCGCCCGCTGGTGGAGGTGGCGTGTCCGGCCGCCTCCACCGGGTCCCGGCCGTCCATGATGTCCTGCCGGTACCGGGTGATCAGGAACAGCGCGTAGTCGATGCCGACGCCCAGGCCGATCATCGTGGCCAGCGTCGGCGAGACCGTGGCGAAGGTGAACGCGGCCGCCAGCAGCCCCAGGATGGCGAGCCCGCCGACGACGCTGATCAGCGCGGTCAGCAGCGGTACCACGGCCGCGATGACACTGCCGAAGCCGATCAGCAGCACCACGATGGCCACCCCGAAGCCGATCGCCTCGCTCACCCGGTCGTCGGGGGCGGGCCGGGCCAGCTCCCCCAGCGGACCGCCGTACTCCACCTCGACCCCGGCCTGCCGCAGCGGCTGGACCGCCTCGTCCACCCCGTGGAGGTAGCCGTCCCCCAGCGTGGAGGGCTGCACGTCGAAGCGGACGGTGATGTAGGCCGTCTTCCGGTCGGAGGAGAGCGGGCCGACGTTCGGCTGCGAGCCGCCCTGGCCGGCGCCGGACGCGGACAGCGGGTTCTGCGCCGACAGCACGTGCGGCAGCTTCTGCAGGCCGGAGACGGCCGTGGACATCTGCGAGCCGAACGAGGTCAGCTCCTGCTGCGCGTCGTGCAGCACGATCTGGCTGCTGTAACCGCCCGCCTGGGGATCGTGCTGCTGCAGCACCTCGAGGCCCTGCTGCGACTGCGCGTCGGGCAGCGTGAAGTTGTCGGAGTAGTCCGCCCCGACCGAACGGCTCGACAGCTGAAGGGCCAGCAGCGCCGCCAGCCAGGCGACGATGACGATCACGAAGTGGTGCGCGCACCACTCGCCGAGCCGCCGCAACAGCCCCGCCTTCGGCTTTCTCCTGCTCCCGCCCTTGCGCATGGACGGCATGGGCCCCGTTCTCCTCTGGCCGGCCGGGCGATTCCCGACACTGGGTCCATTACAAGCGGGAGGAATAATCCCGGCATCTCAGAAAAATCATCGAGGGAGGTGGCCCCGTCGCTCAGCCGCGCCTCAGCCCGGCCCCTCCTGGGGGCGGCCGAACGCGGTGAGCAGCAGGGCCACGTCGTCCACCCGGTCCTCGGTGCGGTGCGCCGACTTGATGAGCTGGTCGGCGAGCTCCTCGACCGAGTCGGGGGCGCCGGCGGCCAGAGAACGGCGCAGCGTGTCGATGCCGGTCTCGATGTCGCTGCCCGGCATCTCCACCAGCCCGTCGGTGTACAACGCGAGCACACTGCCGGGCACGAGGCTGAGCGCGGTGACCGGGTACACCGCCTCGGGCTGCACGCCCAGCATCACCCCGCCGACCAGATCGAGGACCTCGGTGCGGCCGTCGGGGTGGCGCAGCAGCGGCGGCGGATGGCCCGCCCGCACCGCCAGGGCGCGGCCGGTGGCCGGGTCGAGCTCGATGTAGCAGCAGGTGGCGATCGCGTCCGCCTCCAGCTCGGACAGCAGCCGGTTGGTGTGGGTGATGACCTCCTGCGGCTGGCGCCCGCTGGCGGCGAAGGCGTGCACCGCGCTGCGCAGCTGCCCCATGACGGCCGCGGCGCTCACACTGTGCCCCTCCACGTCCCCGATCACCAGGGCCACCTTGCGGCCGGTCCGGATCACGTCGTACCAGTCGCCGCCGATGGCCATGCCCCGGGTGCCGGGCAGATAGCGGCCGGTGGCGCGCAAGCCCTCGATGGCGGGCAGCCGGTGCGGCAGCAGCCCCTCCTGCAGCCCGCGGGCCACGGCCGACTCGTCGTCGTAGAGCCGGGCCCGCTCCAGCGCCTGCGCGGCCAGCCCGCTCAGCGCGGTCAGCGCGGCCCGCTCGTCGGGGGTGAAGCGGTGCCGGTCCGCCCAGCCGAGGATGCAGGAGCCCACCGCGTGCCCGGAGGCGATCAGCGGCAGGAACGACCACGAGCTCATCCGGTCCAGGGCGATCCCCGGATAGGCGCTGCTCAGCGCCTCGGGCGACTCGAAGAACAGCGGGAACCGGGTGGTCAGGGCGTGCACACCGGGCAGCTGGGTGTCGAGGGGCACCCCCTCGAAGCGGTCGAGGAAGCCTTCCGGATAGCCCGACTCCCACAACAGGTACATCCGTCCGTCGCTGACCGTGTAGAGGGCCAGCTCCTGGGCGCCGAACGCCGGCAGCAGCTGCTCCGAGACGGCCCGGCACACATCCTGGACGGTCACCGCCTCGGTGAGCACGCTGGCCATCTGCACCACGTGGTACAGCGCGCCCGCACGCGCCGGGGCGACCTGCTCCGCGGCCGCCGGGCCCACCAGGTCGCCCGGCGCCGTGGACCGGCCCCCCGTGCGCGCCGCGGTGGGCGGCGCGGTGGTGAAGACCCGGCCGGTCAGGCCGTGCACCCCTGGATAGAGCACGAATCCCAGCCAGGGCCCGTCCGTGGTGTGCACCAGGTACGACACGGGCTGCTGCGACAGCATCGCCGCCCGGTAGCGGTCCTCGTAGGCCGGGTCGCGCAGCCAGGTGATCACATGCCACGGGTAGTGGCCGATCAGCTGCTTGCGCTCGCACCCCAGCAGTTCCAGACAGCGCTGGTTGACGTAGGTCACCCGGCCGTCCTGGTCGAGCGAGAACAGCCCGTCGGGCAGCCGCTCGGCGGCCTCGGCCGCGGTGGCCGACCCGGATGTGTCGACGAACGCGCCGGTGAACAGCCGCTGGGACGGCAGTGAGCGCAGGACGTGCCCCCGCAGCTCGAGCGGACGGTAGCGGGTCTGCCCGTCCTCGGCCGGTTCGTCCACCACCCGCAGACGCCGGGCCCTCACGAAGCCGGTGGTCAGCGCCTCGCGCCGGCTCGCCCGCAGCTCGTACCGGTCGTCCGGGCACACCCGGCTCTCCACCTCCGCCGAGGTGCCGCCGAACGTGGACGCCTCCAGCCCCAGCAGCTCCAGCGCCTCCTCGTCCATGTTCCACAGGCCGGTGTCCAGGTCCCATTCGAGGCCGCCGATCCGCACGGCCCGCGCCGGAGGGGCGTGCAGCTGCACACTGACCGGCTGGCTGTCGTACTCGATCTCCGGCACCGGTATGCCGGGGTGCGCGGGCGCCGGGAGGTCGTCCAGGTACTCGGTGAGCCTGCCCTCCATGGTCCGCCCGGCGGTCCGCAGCGCGAAGTCGACCTCCTCCGCGGCCACCGGGTCCAGGGACGCCGACCGCAGCACCACCAGCACGCCCACGGCCTCACCGCCCATGGTCACCGGGTGGTGGGCGGAGGCGAACGGGTACGGCAGCGCGGCGGTGAACTGGGGGAAGCGCAGCATCGTCGCCCGCTCGTCCGGCAGCCAGAGGCTCTCCCGGTTCCGATAGGACTCGGCCATGGGCAGCGCGCCGCCCACCGGGACCCGCCACCAGGACCGCAGCAGCGAGCGCGGGACACCGGTCACCACACACAGCACCAGGGAACGGCGGTCGGGCGAGCGCAGGTAGACCAGGCCGCCGTACCCGTCCAGCGCCCGGACGGCGGCCAGGACCGGTTCCGCGAGCGCGTCCTCGATCCGGGCCGGCCCTCCGGTCCGGATCCGCTCCGCGCTCCGTCCGCCCCTGCCTGTCCGCCGCGCTTCATCCGGTACCGCGGCTTCCTCTTCCATCTCGCGTCCTCCCGGTGCGGACGCACAGGATTCGTTCGCTCTTCACCAGGATGTGCCATGAGTGACGCGAAGGCGCGGCGGATGCGGCGACAAGGCCGGTAATAAGCGCAACCTTCGCCCCCAGTGGGTCGTCTCACCTGATATCAGGCAGATGCCAGCCCGGGGGCGAAAATGCTACGAACCAGAACGATCTGCGCGACTCTTGTGCTCGTCGGCGCCACGCTGGGGACCGCGGCGGTCCCGGCCGTCGCCACCCAGTCCGCACCCATGAGCACGACGGCCTGCCCCACCGGCTGGGGCAGCCTCCCCAAGACCGACACCACCCCCACCACCACACCGGTGCGGGACGTCAGGACCGGGCGGCACGCCTGCTACGACCGGATGGTCGTCGGCCTGCCCGGCGCGGGCCGGGACGTCGGGTACTCCGTCCGCTACGTCGACCGTCTCCACCAGGACGGTTCCGGCCGGCACATCCCGGTCGCCGGCGGCGCCGTCCTCGAGGTGCGGGTGGCCGCACCCGCCTACGACCCCGAGACCGGCGCCGCCACGTATCCCGCACGCGCCGGACGTCCGCTGCCGGGCGTCGACCTCGCCGGGTACCGCACCTTCCGGGACGCCCGGTTCGCCGGCAGCTTCGAGGGCGACACCCAGATCGGCCTCGGTGTCCGGGCCCGCCTGCCCTTCCGGGTGCTGCAGCTGCCCGACCGCGTCGTGATCGACGTGGCCCACAACTGGACCGGCGCACGCTGAGCCGGGCCCCCGCTGCCGCACGGGCGCCCGGCCCTCCGGTGCGGGCGCCCGTCGGTGCGTCCCGGGGGCGTTGGGTGCCGGTGCCAGTGTCCGTCGGGTCCGTTCGAGCCGGTGCCGGGTGTCCGGCCGGTGCATTCGGGGCCGTCACTGCCCGGTGGCCTGCGGGCCCGCCCGGGATCACCAGCGCCCCGGCGGGCGCTCAGCCGGGCGGTGCGCCGGTCTCGCAGATCTGGCGGGCCACCTCGCGGAGCTTGGTGTTGGTGCGCTGCGAGTGGATGCGCAGAATCTCGAAGGCCCGGTCCTCGCTGATGTGATGGCGGCCCATGAGGATGCCCATCGCCTCGCCGATCAGATGCCGGGTGGCGATGGCCTCCTGCAACTGCGCGTCGGACCGGGCGGTGGCGAAGGCGACCGCCGCGTGCGAGGCCAGCAGCCAGCCTGCGGTCTCGCTGTCCTCGGTGAACATGCCGGGCTTGCGGGAGTACATGTTGAGCGCGCCCAGCTCCTCCTCCCGCGTGTACAGCAGGAACCCCATCATGCTGCCCACGCCCAGCTCCCTGCCCTGCGGCACGAAAACCGGCCACCGGTCGTCGCCCGCCGTGAAGTCGACGATGCGGAACACCTGCTCGCCGCTCTCCGGCCGGGCCACGTCGAAGCAGGGCCCCTCCCGCAGCCGTTCCTGGAGGCGGTCGCTCTCGGCGACCATCTCGTCCGTCGGCGCCAGCGACCGCACCCGGCGGCCCTGGAGCACCAGGATCCCGGCGGCGTCGCAGCCGTCCACCAGGTCCACCGCCGAGCCGGTGATCTGCTTCAGCGTGTCGTCCAGGGTGTGCTCGGCCAGAAGGTCACGCGCCAGGGATGCCATCTGCTGTGCGAAACCCTGCCAGTCCACGGTCCGCCTCCCCGGCCGATCCCGTCCGTCTACCCCGTCCCATGGTGGCACGCCCGGAGATCGCCCACCCGCCCCCGCGTGAGGTCTGAGCTGCGCCTCGGCGGCCACCCGCTTCCCACGGACACTGATCGCCCACGCGACTGGGAGTGAGACACGGTGGCTGAGGAGCAGAAGGCCAGGGCGAAGACGGAGCAGGCCAAGGGCAAGCTCAAGGAGGCGGCGGGCCGCGTCATGGGCAACGAGCGGCTCGAGGCCGAGGGCCGCGCCGAGCGGTCCAAGGGCGACGCACGGCAGGCCAAGGAGAAGACCAAGGACGTCTTCAAGCACTGAGAAGACGTCGTCAAGCACTGAGAATCCGAGCGCGCTTCTCATCCGCCGGGGACGTCGACCGGGCGGGGCTCCGCGAGGCGGAGTCCCGCCCGTTGTCAGTGCCGGATGCCACCCTGCCGTTATGGACGAACTGGAGTTCATGCGGGGCCGGGTCTACGGGGCGGACCACGACGATCCCGGCCCGCGAGAGGGGCGCGCGTACGTCGAGCTGGTGGGCGGTCCGCTGGACGGCCTGCTGCTGGACGTCACCGATCTGACCCGGGCGGAACGCGAGGAGGGCGTCCGCCTGCGCACCGAGATAGGCCGCTACGGAGCGGGCGGCCGCGCCGTCTACGCACCGCGCGGCACCGGCGACCGGGTGTTCGAGTGGCGCGGCGACATCCCCTGAGCCCCCAGGCCGCGTAGCGGTGACAGGGGTGGGGCAGATGTACGCGTAGAGGCACCAGGTGGGACAGCCGTACGCCCGGGGCATCACGCACGCCGGGGACGGAAGGAGCGTCACGCACGCTCGACGCACGCAGCGTCACGCACGCTCGACGCACGCAGCGTCACGCACGCTCGACGCACGCAGCGTCACGCACGCCGGGACGCGGGAAGCGTCACGCACGCCGGGACGCGGGAAGCGGAGGGAGCCATGGGACTCCTCTCGGACGGGGGCTCGGTGCTGCGCGACCGCATCGGCGGCGCGATCCTCACCCGCGTCGCCGGACCGGACGGCCCGCTCAACCGCGAGCGGATCCACGGCACACCCGGCCCGCGCTGGTTCGGACCGGACCGGCCCGTGAGGCGCGTGCACGGCGACGCCTCCATGTTCATCGGCGGTCTGGCCGCCCTGCTGCTGCAGTCGCTCCACCCGCTGGCCATGGCCGCCGTCGCCGGCCACTCCGGCTTCCGCGGCGACCCCTGGGGACGGCTGCAGCGGACCAGCACCTTCCTCGCCGTGACCACCTACGGCACCGCCGACGCCGCCCAGCAGGCCGTCGAACGGGTCCGCGCCGTGCACCGCATGGTCCGCGGCACCACCTCCGACGGCCAGGAGTACCGGGCGGACGACCCCCGGCTGCTGTGCTGGGTGCACATCGCCGAGGTCGACTGCTTCCTCCGCGCCCACCAGCGGTACGGCGCACGCCCCCTGGACGACGCCGGCTGCGACGCCTACGTCGCCGACATGGCGCGGGTCGGCGCCGCACTCGGCGTCGTCGACCCGCCGGCCGACCGCGCCGGACTCGAAGAGCGGCTGGCCGCCTACCGCGGTGAGCTGCGCGCCACCCCGGAGGCCCGCAGTACGGCACGCTTCCTGCTGCTCCACCCGCCCGTGCCGCTGATCGCCCGGCTGCCCTACGGCGTCCTGGCCGCCAACGCCGTGTCGCTGCTGCCCGCCTGGGCCACCCGCGCCCTGTGGGTGCCGCGCCTGCCCCCGGCCGAGGACGTGTGCGTACGCCCGCTCGGCACCGCCGTCACCGCGGGCATCCGCTGGGTCCTGCCGCCGCGCGACGCCGCATAGCGGGCGAGCGAGCGGTTCGCCGGGCCGCCTCCGGTTGACCTCCGCCACACGGGGCACTCAGTGCTGACCGGAGCCCTTGAAAGACATCGGGAGGTCGTCGTGGCGGTCCGACACCGGCTGATCAGAACGAGCCCGCAGATCGTCTGGTCCGTCCTCGCGGACGGCAGCCGCTACGCCCAGTGGGTGGTGGGCACCGAAGCCACGGAACCCGAGCACGGCCACTGGCCCGACCTCGGATCGGCGATCCGCTACACGGTGCGCCTGGGCCCGGTGCAGCTGTCCAACACCACCGTCGTACGGCGCTGCGTCCACGGCGAGCAGCTGGAACTCGAGGCCCAGGCGGGGGCGCTCGGCACCGCGCGCATCGCGATCGAGCTGCGCCCCTGGGGCCACCACTGCCTCGTCATCGTGGACGAGCACCCGCTGCACGGCGTCGGCGGCACCCTGCACAACGTGGCCGTGGACGCCTTCATCCAGCTGCGCCACCGAGCCATGCTGGCCCGGCTCGCCGAGCTGTGCGAGGAGGTGGCCGCCGAGGAGGAACGCCGCCGTCCACTCGGACAGGTGGTGCCGGACCCGGGAGAGGGAGCCGCCCGTGCCTGACGCCGTGGTGATCGGGGCAGGCCCCAACGGGCTGGTGGCGGCGAACCTCCTCGCCGACGCCGGCTGGAGCGTGCTCGTGCTGGAGGAGCAGCCCGAGCCCGGCGGAGCGGTACGCCACGACCGGGGCGTCGACCCCGACTTCGTCAGCGATCTGTGCAGCTCCTTCTACCCGCTCGCCGCGGCCTCCCCGGTCCTCACCGCGATGCGCCTCGAGGACCACGGCCTGCGCTGGAGCCACGCCCCGCACGTCCTCGCGCACCCGCTGACCGACGGCCGCTGCGTGGTGCTCGACCGCCGCATCGACGTCACCGCCGCGTCCGTGGAGGCCTTCGCACCGGGCGACGGGGCCGCCTGGCGCGAGCTGTACCGGATGTGGCAGCACCTGCGGCCCTATGTGATCGACGCGCTGTTCACCCCGTTCCCGCCCGTGCGCCCCGCCGCCCGGCTGGCCCTCCGGCTGCGCGCCGCAGGCGGGCTGCGGGTGGCGCGCACCCTGGTGCTGCCGGTCCGCCGGATGGGGGAGGAGGAGTTCCGCGGCGAGGGCGGCGGACTGCTGCTGGCCGGCAACGCCCTCCACGCCGACCTCGCCCCCGAGGCGGCGGGCAGCGGCGGCTTCGGCTGGCTGATGGCCATGCTCGGGCAGACCTTCGGCTTCCCCGTGCCGGCCGGCGGCTCCGGTGCCCTCACCGAGGCCCTGGTCCGCCGGCTGCGCTCCCGCGGCGGGGAACTGCGCTGCGGGCAGCGCGTCACCCGCGTCCTGGTGAGCGACGGACGGGCCCGCGGGGTGCGCACCGCCTCCGGCGACACCGTCACCGCCCGGCGGGCCGTCCTGGCCGACGTCTCCGTGCCCGCCCTGTACGGGCAGCTGGTCGCGCCCGACCACCTGCCCGGCCGGCTCCTGGACGACCTGCGGCGCTTCCAGTGGGACTTCGCCACCTTCAAGGTGGACTGGGCGCTCGACCGGCCGGTGCCCTGGGAGGCCGGGCAGGCCGCGGGCGCCGGCACCGTCCACCTCGCCGACGGCATCGACGAACTCACCCGTTTCTCCGCCCAGATCGCCATGCGGCAGGTGCCCGACCGCCCCTTCTGCCTGTTCGGCCAGATGACCACCGCCGACCCGTCCCGCTCACCCGAGGGCACCGAGTCGGCATGGGCCTACACCCATGTGCCGCACAACATCACCGGCGACGCCGGTGACGAGGGGCTCACCGGAACCTGGGACGCCAAGGAGCGGGAGATCATGGCCGACCGCGTCGAGCGCCAGGTCGAGCGGTTCGCACCCGGCTTCCGCTCCCGGATCCGGGCCCGCCGCATCCTCTCGCCGCCGGATCTGCAGGCCCTCGACCGCAATCTGCACGGCGGCGCCCTCAACGGCGGCACCACCGCCATGCACCAGCAGCTCCTCTTCCGCCCGGTCCCCGGCACCGGCCGCCCCGAGACCCCGGTGAAGGGCCTGTACCTGGCCTCGGCCGGAGCACACCCGGGCGGCGGTGTGCACGGCGCCGCCGGCGCCAACGCCGCACGCGCCGCGCTGCGCCGCCGCCTCGCACCGGGACTGCCGCAGGCGCAGCGCCTGCTGGCCCGGCGGTCCGGCGAGCGCGACTGACGACGACCGAACGCAAACGCGACTGACGACCACCGAACACGAGGGAACGGACGACCGTATGCGACAGACGGAGGCGAGACGATGACCGGTCACGACGGCGAAGGCCCCGACCGCGCCCATCAGCGTCCCGAGGGGGTCAGCGACGAGACGGTGGAGGCCCTCGGGTCCCTGTCCAAGGCACTGGAGACCGTCGAGCGCGCCCGCGGGCACCTCTACAGCTTCCACCAGCTCACCGGCACCGCCGACCTCGAACTCGACCGCACCGTCGAGCTGCTGCGCAGGGCCGGCCACCCCGAGTGGGCGGAGACGGTGCGCACCCAGGTGCTGGGCCGCAACGTGATCCCCGGGCACTGGACGTTCCAGATCGTCGAGGCCTACGACAGCACCTACTACCAGCCCTTCCGCGAGATCGAACGAGGCGCCGTCGAGGAACTGGCCGAGGGCCGCGACCACCTCTACGAGGCCGAGATGAAGGAGGCCCGCCGCACCGCCGGCCACCCCGACCACACCGCCCGGCCGGACACCACTCCCGCCGACCGCACCGGCACCGAGGAACGGTAGGACCATGAAGGCACCGCCGGCGGGCCCGAACCCGCTGCTGGATCGCACCGTGGTGGTGACCGGGGCCGCCCGGGGCATCGGGGCCGCCGTGGCCCGGAACCTGGCCGGACGTGGCGCCCGGCTCGCCCTCCTCGGCCACGAACCGGACGAACTGCGGGCCCTGGCCGCCGGACTGCCCGTCCCGGCACTGGCCCACGAGGTGGACGTCACCGACCAGGCCGCGATGGAGCGTGCCGCCGCACTGGTACGGGAGCGCCTCGGACCGCCCTCCGCCGTGGTGGCCAACGCGGGCGTCGCCGAGGGCGCACCCTTCGCCGACTCCGACCTCGCCGCATGGCGCCGCATCATCGACGTCAACCTGGGCGGCAGCGCGGTGACCGCCCGCACCTTCCTGCCCGACCTGTTCGACACCCGCGGCTACTACCTCCAGGTCGCCTCGCTCGCCTCCTTCGGCGCCGCGCCCATGATGAGCGCCTACTGCGCCTCCAAGTCCGGCGTGGAGGCCTTCGCGCACAGCCTGCGTGCCGAAGTGGCCCACCGGGGCGTCGCCGTGGGCATCGGCTACCTCAACTGGACCGACACCGAGATGATCCGCGACGGTGACCGCTACCCGGTGCTCCGCGAGCTGCGCGGCCACATGCCGCCCCCGGCCCGTCGCGTCCACCCGGCCGAACTGGTCGCCGCACGGCTGGCGTCGGCGGTCGAGCACCGCAGCACCGCCGTCTACATTCCCCGCTGGCTGCGCCTGGTGCAGGTGACCCGTGCGGCCCTGCCGCCGCTGGTGCTGCGGGTGTCCCGCCGCGCGCTGACCCGCCTGGAGCCGGAGGAGTCGCTGCGCCCCACGGGCGCCCTGGGCGCCGGCGGGCAGGCCGACCGGGCCGCCGCCCGCCGGAGCGGATGACAGCTCTCGCACTTCCTGTCAGCGCCCTGCGTGCGGGCCGTCAGCGTGCTCCGGGTGACGCGTCCAGGACGGCCCGGTGGACGGCACGCGCCAGACGCGCCCCCCACAGCGAACGGGGACCGGCGAAGGCACACGGCTCGTCACCGGGGGAGGGGGTGCGGGCGGCGGCACACACCGCGTCGGTCGGCGTGCCGGAGCAGTCGAGGCCGGCGTCCAGCAGCGCCTGCACCTTGGCCTCCGTGGCCGTCGCCACCGCGTTGACCAGCGCGGCGTCGGTGAGCGGCGCGGGCACGGCGGCCACGATGTTGACGGTCCCCGGACCGTGCGGTTCGCCGGCCGGGTCCGCGGCGGCGGCCCAGCCGCGCACCTCGGTCCCGGCCGTGACGACCGCTTCCGCCCCTGAGTCGTGGGCATGCCCGTACGCAGAGACGTCGGCCGCCGTCATCAGCCCGACTCCGGGACCCCGCAGCCCGGCCGCGGCGGCCAGCGAGGCGAGGTGCCGGTCGGGGTCGGTGCGCCGGTAGCCGTGACCGACCTGGGCGTTGAGCACCCAGGTCCGCTCACCGATCCCGCCGCCCAGCACGGCGCTGCTGACCATCCGCCAGCCCGGCCCGGTCACCCACAGCAGCGACTCCAGCCGCTCGCCCTCCTCGACCCTGGTGAGACGACGCGGACGCAGGAGTCCCTCGGTGCTGCGGGGCGGCGGAACGACGGCGGTCACCGGGCGGAACTCCTCACGACGGGTCGGACCGGCCGATCGTATGCCGCCTGGCCGGACCGCCGTCACACGGACCGGATCCCGTGACCCTTCACCGCCGCGCCAGACCGCGGCTGTCCACCACTCTTCCGGGCCGATGGCCGTCGCGCACGTGCCGGAGCCTGCGGCCTTTCACCGCCGCGTCGGGTCCGGCGGCCGTTCACAGAAGTGCTCGGAGCTGACGGCCGTTCACAGCCGTGCCCGGGGCTGGCGGCCGTTCCCCACGTGCCGGGGCCCGCGACCCCTCACCGTCGCGTCGGGTCCGGCGGCCGGTTCCCCCACGCGCCGGGGGCAGGCGGCTGCCCAGCACCCTGCCTGGGCCCGCGGCCGTTCCCTACATGCCGGGGCCCGTGGCCCTTCACCGCCGTGCCGGGCCGCCGCGCGCCCCGGCCGTCTGTCAGTGGCGCTTGCCGCGGAGCTTGCCCAGCAGCTTCTGTGCCTGCTCACGGCGCTTCGGGTCGGCCGCCGCGCGACGCACCTGCTCGGTCGCGCGCCGGCCCTGGGGGCTCTGTGCGAACTGCTTGATGCGCTCCATCATGCTCGCCATCGGGGGCTCCTCTCCTCGCACGGCCGGTGACCGTGCCCTGTGTCGTCCAGTGTCCTCGCACAGTGCCCCTACCCCTCCCGGCGCGCCCGAGACCTCACACCGGGCCTCCGGCCGGATCCGGGGCGATCGCTCACCCTCCACATGCCGTCAACGCCGCCTGCTCAGCGCGCGGTTGGGTGACCGTGCCCACACCCGCCCCGCCACCTCCGCTCCACCCGGCGGGTTTGCACCGGGCATCGCAGGCAAGTCGGTGTGCATGAGTGAACCGAACAAGAACTCGCAAGCGAAGAACACCCAGGAGCGCACCGCCGGCAAGGCCCGCGGGGCCACCGAGAAGGCGACCGCCGCGGCCGCGCAGGCGGCGAAGGACAGCGGCGCCAAGGCCACTGACACCGCGTCAGCGGCAGCGACCGGCACCCGGCGCGCCGCCCAGGCCGCCGAGGGCGCCGCGCAGAGCGCGGTGAAGGGGGTCGAGGCGGGCCGCCGCGTGGTCGTCGCCACCTCCGGCCAGGTCGCCGCCGGCGCCAAGACCGTCTGGACCGTGATCGCCAACCGCAAGCTGGTCGCCGCCGGCGTCGGCGCCGGACTCACCGCGCTGAGCGCCGCCTCGTACGCCGTCGGCCGCCGCGCGGAACGCCATGCGCACGGTCCTCTCACCAGGTGGACCGGCGGCCGCATCTGACCGACGGTCATGGCCGCCTGCGGCACCGGCGGCACCCCGCCGGGACGGCGCCAGGGGCCCGCTCGCGCAAAACGTCCCTGACAAGGAAAGATGTCTCCGCAGGAGAAGTATCGACCCATGCGGAGGAGTGGGCACATGCAGCACGAGCGAGCGGGCGGCCCCGCCGGCCCCGAGGATCTCGTCGACGTCGCTCGGCTGGTCACGGCGTACTACGCCTTGCACCCCGACCCGGAGGACGCCGGCCAGCGCGTCACCTTCGGGACGTCGGGACACCGTGGCTCGTCCCTGGCGGCCGCGTTCAACGAGGACCACATCGCGGCGACCAGCCAGGCCATCTGTGAATACCGCGCCGAGCAGGGCATCGACGGCCCGCTGTTCCTCGGCGCCGACACCCACGCGCTGTCCGAGCCCGCCCGGGTGACCGCGCTTGAGGTGTTCGCCGCCAACGGCGTCACGGTGCTCATCGACGAGGCCGACGGCTACACGCCCACCCCGGCGGTCTCGCACGCGATCCTCACCCACAACCGCGGCCGCACCTCGGGCCTCGCGGACGGCGTGGTCGTCACCCCGTCGCACAACCCGCCCGCGGACGGAGGGTTCAAGTACAACCCGCCGAGCGGCGGGCCCGCGGGCTCGGACGCCACCTCCTGGATCCAGGACCGCGCCAACGACATCATCCGCGGCGGCCTGAAGGACGTCCGCCGCATCCCCTACGCCCGCGCGCTCACCGCGGGGACCACCGGCCGCTACGACTTCCTCGGCCGCTATGTCGACGACCTGCCGAGCGTGCTCGACCTGGACGCGATCCGCGCGGCCGGCGTGCGCATCGGCGCCGATCCGCTGGGCGGCGCGTCCGTCGCCTACTGGGGCCGGATCGCCGAGCAGCACCGCATCGACCTCACCGTGGTCAACCCGCTCACCGACCCCACCTGGCGGTTCATGACGCTGGACTGGGACGGCAAGATCCGCATGGACTGCTCCTCCCCGCACGCCATGGCCTCGCTCATCGACCGGCGCGACCGCTTCCAGATCGCCACCGGCAACGACGCCGACGCCGACCGGCACGGCATCGTCACCCCGGACGCCGGCCTGATGAACCCCAACCACTACCTCGCCACGGCCATCAACTACCTCTACGCCCACCGCGAGCAGTGGCCGGCTACGGCCGGCGTCGGCAAGACCCTGGTCTCCTCCGCGATGATCGACCGGGTCGCCGCCGACCTGGGACGCCGGCTCGTCGAGGTGCCCGTCGGATTCAAGTGGTTCGTGGACGGACTGATGGACGGCTCCCTCGGCTTCGGCGGCGAGGAGTCCGCCGGCGCGTCCTTCCTGCGCCGCGACGGCTCGGTGTGGACCACCGACAAGGACGGCATCATCCTCGCGCTGCTCGCCTCCGAGATCACCGCCGTCACCGGCAAGACCCCCTCGGAGCACTACGCCGCCCTCACCGCCCGCTTCGGCTCTCCCGCCTACGAGCGCATCGACGCCCCCGCCACCCGGGAGGAGAAGGCCAGGCTCGCCAAGCTGTCGCCCGCCCAGGTCACCGCCGACACCCTCGCCGGCGACCGGGTCACCTCGGTGCTCACCGAGGCCCCCGGCAACGGCGCGTCCATCGGCGGCATCAAGGTCACCACCGACAGCGCCTGGTTCGCGGCCCGCCCCTCGGGCACCGAGGACGTCTACAAGATCTACGCCGAGTCGTTCCGCGGCGCCGACCACCTGCGCCAGGTGCAGGAGGAGGCCAAGTCGGTGGTCCTCGCCGCGCTGGGCGGCTGAGCCACCGCCGGGCAGGCCGGCCGGCGCCGCCGGGCGGACGGCGTCAACCGGCCTGCACCGCGGACGTGGTGGGCGCGGAGGGCGACGGGGCGAGGGAGTCCTTCGGCCGGGAGGTGGCCGCCGGGAGTTCCGCGGGCATCTCCTCCGACTGCTGCAGCACCGTGTCGCCGGGGCCTTGCGGCGTGCCGTCCGCCGTGGTGGCCAGCCGCGACCAGGCCATCAGCACCAGCGCGATCGCGGCGGCCGTACCGGCGAACCGGCCGATGCGGCGCAGCCGGGCACGGCCGTCCAGGTCCCGCCAGGCCGGAGCGTCCCACGGATCGTCGGGACGCCACATCTCGCCGACGGCATCCCCGGCTGTCCGGCCGGAGCCGCCGGCACGCGGCGGCCGGGTGCGCTGTCCCTCCGCCCGCTGACGCGCGGAGGGTTCCCTGGGCGCCGAGGCCCGGATGGCGCGTTCGTCGTCGTCGAGGAACCGCTGCCAGACGTCCTCCGGCAGCAAGGGGCCGCCGCCTGGCAGTTCAGGCGTGCCGCCCTCCTCCGGCCGCTGCGCGGTCACGTCCGTTCCTTCCCCTCTCGTGCCGGTGTTCGTCAGGATCATGGCACAGTGCCAAGATGCCGGACCACACTGCCCGCCCCCGTCCTCCTGTGCGGCCGGTGTCCCTGACGAGTGGCGGACGTCCGTCCCTTACGAGTGGCTGACGTCGCACCCGACTCCGCTTCGCACCACGGGTCCCGCGTGCCACTGTGGTCACGTCACAGGCACCGCGGCACACGAAGAAGCGGCTGCCGCGGACGGGCGCCCCGGACAGACCACTGTCCGGGGCGTCGTGCGTACGGCGGCCCAGGGACACCGCCGGACGACACCACCGGACACCGGACTCGATTCCGTAAAGGTGCCCCGCGCCGCCGCTCGGGGGCACGGGATCTTTGCATAGTCTCAAGCTGGGGAGGGCGTCTGCGGAGGAAAGGGACGGCTCTCGAGCGCCCGGACACCGCTGGAGCAGCAATGACCGACAAGAAGCCGTCACCGAGTCAGAAGGCCCTGGCCTGGATGCCGCTCGCGGTGATGGCGGTGATCGCGGTCATGGACGTGTCGGCCGGTCCCGGCGTCGGGCTGCTGCCGCTGGTCTCGCTCGGACCCGCCTTCGCCGGGCTCGTCGGCGGCTGGCGCCGCACCGCCCTGATCGGCGTACTGGCCCTGCTGCTGTGCGTCGCACTGGGCCTGTACAACGGGCTGTTCGCCGAACGGCGCGGCTACACCGCCATGGCCTCGGTCGCCGGTGTCACCGGAGTCGGCATCGCCGCGGCGGTGATGCGCTCCCGCCGGGAGGCGGAGCTGGCCAGCGTGCGGTCCATCGCGGAGGTCGCCCAGCGGGTGCTGCTGCGCCCGGTGCCGCTGACCGCGGGCCCGCTCCAGCTGGCGGTGTCGTACACCTCGGCCGTCGCCGAGGCCCGTATCGGCGGCGACCTGTACGAGGTGGTCGCCTCTCCGCACGGTGTGCGGGTCATCGTCGGCGATGTGCAGGGCAAGGGCCTGGCCGCAGTGGAGACCGCCGCCGTGGTCCTCGGCGCCTTCCGGGAGGCAGCCTACGACGAACCCGATCTCGTCGGCCTCGGCGAGCGGGTGGAACGCAGCGTCGCCCGCGAACTGCAGGGAGAGCGGTTCGTCACCGCGATCCTCGCCGAGATCCGGGGCGACCAGGACGTCGTCCTCCTCAACTACGGCCACCCCGCACCCCTGCTGGTACGGCGGGACGGCAGCGCGGAGTTCCCCGAACCCCCCGCGTACGCGCTGCCGCTCGGCCTCTCCGCGCACGGCGCCGACGGCCCCCGCCCCTACCGCGTCCCCTTCACACCGGGCCAGCAGCTCCTGCTGTACACCGACGGTGTCACCGAGGCCCGCGACCAGGACGGCCGGTTCTATCCGCTGGCCGAGCGCACCCAGTTGCTCAAGGAACCCGACGTGCACCGCGCCCTGGAGGCGCTGCGCGAGGACCTCGTCCGGCACGCGGGCGGCCCGCCCGGCGACGACGCCGCGATGCTCCTGCTGCGCTACCACGCCCACGGCACCGGCGACACGGGCCAGGACACCGGGCCCGCCCGCTGACCGGACCGGCGCCCCGGGGACCCGCCCGGCGAACCGGCGTGCGACCCGAGCGGGACCGGGGCGCACCGGAGCGGTACAAAGAAGGAATGGAGCCGCGCGAGAGCCCCGCCGGGGGCATGGACGACGCCGAAGCGGTGACGCGGGCGTTCCTCACCGCCTCACGGCTGCTGGTCGCGGTGTCGGCGCGGTCGCTGGCGGCCGTCGAGGAACGGGTGACGCTGCCGCAGTTCCGCATGCTGATGGTGCTCCACACCCGCGGCGACACCAAGCTCGTGGCGCTCGCCGAACAGCTCCGGGTCGCCCCGTCCACCGCGATGCGCATGGTCGACCGGCTGATCGCCGCCGGACTCGCCGACCGCCAGACCAACCCCGCCAACCGCCGCGAGACCCTGCTGAGCCTCACCGAGGAGGGCCGCCGCATCGTCGAGCACGTCACCGCGCGGCGCCGGGCGGAGATCGCCGCGATCGTGGCGCGCCTGGAGCCCGGCCAGCGCGCCGCCCTGATCGAGGCCCTCACCGCCTTCAACGAGGCCGGCGGCGAACCGCCCGTCTCCCAGGTGCACCCACTGGGCTGGCCCCTGACGCCGTAGCACCTGTTCGAGCAGGCCACTCTCACGGGACGGCGCCCACGGACGGGTCCGGCCCCGGCGCCGTGCTAACTTCCCGTGCGGGCCGCGGCCGGCCCGGACCACCGGCGTCCGGCCCGCGACCGGCGTGTTCTGGCACGGAGGACGGTGACACCGGATGACGGCAGCAGGCGACGACACCCCCGGTCCGCCCTCCGGGGCAGGCGGTGACACCCCTGGTCCGCCTTCCGGGGCGAACGGCGGGACCTCCGGCCCGCCCCCGGCGGACGCGCCGCTTCCGAAGATCCTGTGCGACACCGCCGCCCTGGCGTCCCTCGACGACGCCCCCGCCGGCGCGCTCTGGCGGCTCGCCGAGTCCGGCCGTCAGCTCGACGCCAACGTCGTGCATCTGCCGCCCGGACAGCAGGTCGGCACCCACCGCGAGCCCGACCTCGACGTGCTGCACCTCGTCCTCGCCGGCAGCGGCACACTCACCGCCCCCGACGGCACCCGCTCCCTGCAGCGGGGCACCCTCACCTGGCTCCCGCACGGCTCCACCCGCAGCCTCACCGCGGGACCCGACGGGCTGACGTATCTCACCGTCCACCGCCGCCGCCCCGGTATGCAGATCCGCAGGCCGGACTCCGGCGAGCCGGGCCGCTCGTGAGCGTGCGTCAGGAGGCCGCGGAGGAGGCCTCTTCGCTCGCCTGCGCCGGCACGGACCCGGTGCCGGGCGCGGTGTAGAAGACCGACGTGCCCTGCTTGCTGCGCTGGGCCTGGTTCCGGGCGACGAGGGCTTCAAGGGTGTTGCGCACCACCGTCGTCTTCACCGAACGGCCGGGGTGCGCCTGGCCGAGGGCGGTGGCGATCTCCGCCGCCGAACGCGGCTCCTTCTGCTCCGCCAGATGCTGCCGGACGAGATCCACCAGCCGGGGACCGCCGGCCTTGGTCGCCGCTTCCGTCCTGGAAGCCGCTTCCGTCTTGGCCTGCGCTTCCGCCTTGGCCGTACGGGACTTGCGCGCCGGCTTCTTCGCGGCGGCCGGCGCGGCCGAGGACGCCTTCCTCGCACGCTTCTGCTTGCCGGCGCCCGCCTTGGCGCCGCTCTTCCCGCGGGGAGCGGGAACCTTCGCGCCCCGCGACCGCGGGTCCTGCCCGGCGGTCTGCCCGGAGCCGGCGGGCTCCTCGGACGTCTCGCCGCTCTCGCCGCCCCCGTCGGTCTCCGCCCGCTGCGCCGCCGACTCCAGCGCCTGACGCATGTTCACCAGCACGGTGTGGTCGCGCCGCAGCATGGCCAATTGCTCCTGCAGCGCGGCGATCTCCGCCGAGACGCGCTCCTGCTCCTTGACGTTGCGCTCCAGGTCACTGGCCACCTGTGCGGTGTACTGCGAGGTGAGGTCCGTGACGGAGGCCGCGTTGTCGGACATGACGGTGCCCCTTCTCGTAGGTTGCCTGGTGGCCAGTCATCGTACGGCCGTGCCACCTACGCGCTCCCCGCCCGCCGTCGGAACGCGGGGCCCGCGAACGCGCGCACGCAAGGGAGTTCACGGACGCTTCGCACGAGGCCCGGGCCCGGAACCGGCACGCGACGGCTGCCTGCTCCACTCGGGGGACGAGCCGTCACACGAACGGCCGAGGCGACGCGCCGCCGGAGGGGGCCGGGCCGGGGCGACGGGCGCGCAGATGGGGGACCTTGCCCGGACTCGCGCGCCGAGCGAGCGGGTTTCGCCGTCACCGAAGTCAGGCTGAGCGCATGGCTTCATCGACCGACCACCCGCACCGGGAGAGCCACTCCTCCCGGCGTGACCCGTGGCCCGCCTCCCCCCGGCGCACCCCCCGCCTGCCGCGGCCGGCCGTGGCACTGCTGATGACCGTGGCGCTCACCGGCTGCGCGGCGCTCGCCGAGAACCCCGCACGGGACGGCCGCCCGCCCGCCT
>NZ_BAAAIZ010000027.1:21940-27993 GCF_039526425.1 Streptomyces thermospinosisporus | reverse complement strand
CGCCCTCAAGCACGGCATCACCATGGGCATCGGACTGTTCATCGCCCTGATCGGCCTGGTGAAGGCCGGCTTCGTGCACGAGAACCCGGCCCCCGGCGGCGGCCCCGCCACCCGCAGCGCCCCCTCCGTGCAGCGCCTGCTGTCTCCGCAGGGCGCCCCCGGCACGGTGAGCACCACCCAGGGCAGGCCGGAGGCCCCCGCGCCGCTGCCCGGGCTCGGCCCGCGCACCCGGGCGCAGATCCCCGGCAGCAGCCGCCAGGTCGTGGTGGTCACCGGCCGGGCCCGGGACGCCAACCGCTCCGAGGTCGTGCTGTACTCGCGCACACCGGCCGGATGGCGGGCGGGCACGCCCTGGCCGGCCCGCAACGCTCAGAAGGGCTGGACCGAGGACCACTCCCTCGGCGACCTGCGCTCGCCCATCGGCGTCTTCACCCTCACCGACGCCGGCGGACTGCTGCCCGACCCCGGCACCCGGCTGCCGTACTACCAGGACGAGGGGTTCGGCATCAGCGGTCCGGGGCTGGCGGGGGAGTCCCTGGAAGGGGCCTTCGACCACGTCATCGCCATCGACTACAACCGGGTGCCCGGAACCTCCCCGCTCGATCTGACCCGCCCGCTCGGCGAGGACAAGGGCGGCGGCATCTGGCTGCACGTCGACCACGAGGGGCCCACCCAGGGGTGCGTGAGCCTCTCCGAGAAGCACATGAAGGAGCTCCTGCGCGCGCTGGACCCGGCCCGCAACCCGGTGATCGTGATGGGTGACGCCCAGTCGCTGCAGAAGTGAGCAGCACCGTGCCGTACCGCGGCCCTGAGGCGGACGGCCCCGCCGTTCACAGCTCCTCGCCGCGCCGCCGGCCGTCCTCCTCCGGCGGGGCCCGGTTGGAGGCGGTCTCGCCGGCCGTCAGATGCTCCAGCACCTCCACCAGCTCCTGGCAGGCGCGCTCCACGGAACGCCGGAGATGCTGCTGCTCACTGATCATCGAGGACAGCAGCAGCGCGGTCAGGGCTGCTGCTCCGTTGAAGACCAGCAGGTTGATCATCACGTCCATCTGGTCCAGGACCGCGAACGGACCGGTGTGGTCCGTCGCCGCGATGGTCGCCATCACCGAGGCGTACAGCGCGCACAGCATGCTGCCGGCCAGCTGGAAGCGCAGCGCCGACCAGACGAGCAGCGGGTAGATGGCGAACAGCATGCTGGAGCGGGCGTGGGTGGCCACCGGCACCAGAGCGGCGGTGACGGCGGCCAGGAGGAGGGCCTCCTTCCAGCGCGAGAGGTGCTCCGGCCAGTGCACGCGCCGGAGCAGGAGCAGCAGGGGAGTGACGATCAGGACGCCCATGGCGTCGCCGGCCCACCAGGCCAGCCACACCGACCAGAACCTGTCCGGGGAGAGGCTGCCGTCCGCCAGCAGCAGCACCGCGCCGGTGGTGGAGCTGATCAGCATGGCGGCGAAGGCCCCGAGGAAGACCAGCGCCAGACTGTCCCGCAGACGGGCCAGATCGGGTTTGAAGCGCTGTCTGCGCAGCAGCAGGTACCCGCACACGGGGGCCGCGGTCTGGCCCGCGATCACGATCACCGACTGCGGCTGCGGGGTGGCGATCGACATCACGACGAACAGCGCGCCGAGCGCGATGCCGAGGGAGCAGCGCAGGCCGAAGGTCAGCAGGGCGGCCAGCGCCACCCCGGTGGGCGGCCAGATCGGGCTGACCACGGAGCCCTCGACGACCAGGCCGCGCAGCAGCCCCAGCCGCCCGGCCACGTAGTAGCAGGCGGCGACCCCCAGGGTCTGGAGCACGAAGACGCCGGGTCCTCGCAGATACTCTCTAGCCACCACACAAGCCATCAGACACCGAGGTCGCGCCGTCGGCTAGGCGGGGAGCGGGGGCTTGCGACCCCTATGGCTGAGTCGCCTGGACCCCGTCGTGCCCGATGACGAGAACTGCCGCGTCGTCGTCGTGCCCGACCCGCTCCGCGCCCTTGATCACGGCCGCCGCGAGCGCGTCCGCGTCCATCCGGGCGACGGCCGCCACGCCCGCGAGCCGGACCGCCTGCTCGAGGCCCTCGTCGAGGGTCATGGACGGGCCCTCCACCACTCCGTCGGTGAGCAGCACGAACACGCCGCCGGTGGTGAGCCGGTACCGGGTGACCGGGTAGACCATGCCGCGGCTGATGCCCAGCGGCGGTCCTCCCTCGTCGTCGGTGATGCCCGCCCTGCCGTCCGCGGTGGCCCACACACAGGGCAGATGACCGGCGCGGGCGCTCTCCAGCACACCGGTGGCGGGGTCGAGGCATAGGAAGGTGCAGGTGGCGAAGAGCGCCGAGCCGAGCGACAGCAGCAGGTCGTTGGTCCGCGACAGCAGCTCGCCCGGCTCGCTGCTCACGGAGGCGAGCGCGCGCAGTCCGACCCGCACCTGGCCCATGAAGGCCGCGGCCTCGATGTTGTGGCCCTGGACGTCGCCGATGGACAGCCCGATCCGGCCGTCCGGCATCAGGAACGCGTCGTACCAGTCGCCGCCCACGTTCAGGCCCTGATAGGCGGGCGCGTAGCGCACCGCCAGCCGCACCCCGTGGGCGATCGGCAGATCCCGGGGGAGCATGCCCCGCTGCAGCGCCAGGGCCAGCTCCACCCGGGAGCGCTGCACCGCGGCCTGCGCGCGTGCCTGAGCGGTCAGCGTCCCGAGTCTGTTCAGCAACTCGTCGCCGTCGTCCGCGGGACTGGTGCGGGACATGGATCACTCATCCGGGCGAGCGCGGTCACACTCGGTGACGTTTTCGTGGGCACAACCCCCTATTCGGGGCTCAACGGATGATAGTAGGAAATCGGACAGGGCGGCCAATCGCGGCAGCGGCACCGGGCCGGCCACGCATCGGAGTGAGGCCGGTCGCGGAGCCCCGAGGGGCCGGTCGCGGAGAAGCGGAGGGGCCGTGCCGCGGAGGGACAGGGGGCAGTGCCGCGGAGGGACAGGGGGCAGTGTCGCGGAGGGGAGTGAAGTCCGGGCCCCAAGTCCGTCCGGGGGACCGGTTGTCGCGAAACCCTGCTGGAGTCGGCCGCCCATGCGGCAGTCTGTGCGCATGGAGCAGCATCAGATCATGCAGCATGCCGTCGGCATCCTGACGGAGGCGCTCGACATGCGGCGGCGTCTGAGGGAGGACCCGGAGGCCGACGTCACCAGCAACGGGGCGGTCGCCCAGCTGCTGGAGGAGATGCTGCCGCGCATCCAGCTGCCCGGGGACGCGAGCGCCCGCGAGGTGGCGGAGATCATCACCGCCGAGCTGGGGCCCGCCATCGTCCAGATCGCCTCCGCCCTCACCTTCGCCTTCGTGCAGCTCGCCGAGGTCCATGACGCGGGCCGCACCGACATGTCCTCCGCCGACGTCCTGCGGTCCATCGCGCTGCACTACGAGTCCGGCGGCGGGCGGTGACCCCCGTCCGGCGCGGCCCCTGCGTTTGTCACCGGGCGGACAATCCGCGGTCCCCGTCCGCGCACCCGCGGGCGGATTCCGCGGCGCCGGCGCGATCCGGTGTTCCCGTCTCTTGACTCCTTACGCACCGGTAGCGATCCTCGGCGAAGAATTTGCGCCGGTCATGACAAGACCCTGGTGGCGCCCCCGCCGACGGAGGGACGTGGGTAGTGAGGATCGCTCGGCTCCCGTATCGCGGACGGCGGCCCGTCGCCGTCGTGACGCTGCTCCTTCTCGTGCTGGCCGCGGCCCTCGCCCCGACCCCCGCTTCCGCGGCGGACGGCGACTGGTGGGAGCCGGCCGCGCGTCCCGCCCCCGACTCGCGGATCGGGGTCAGCGGCGAGCCGTTCAAGGGCACCGACGCCCGCGGTGAGGTGCGCGGATTCGTCGACGCGCACAACCACATCATGTCCAACGAGGCCTTCGGCGGGCGCCTGATCTGCGGCAAGGCGTTCTCCGAGCAGGGCATCGCCGAGGCGCTCAAGGACTGCCCCGAGCACTACCCGGACGGCTCGCTCGCCGTCTTCGACTTCATCACCAACGGCGGGGACGGCCGGCACGATCCGGTCGGCTGGCCCACCTTCAAGGACTGGCCCGCCCACGACTCCCTGACACACCAGCAGAACTACTACGCCTGGATCGAGCGCGCCTGGCGCGGCGGCCAGCGCGTGATGGTCAACGACCTGGTCACCAACGGCGTGATCTGCTCGGTGTACTTCTTCAAGGACCGCAGCTGTGACGAGATGACCTCGATCCGCCTCCAGGCGAAGCTGACGTACGACATGCAGGCCTACATCGACCGCATGTACGGCGGCCCCGGAAAGGGCTGGTTCCGGATCGTCACCGACAGCGCCCAGGCCCGCAAGGTCGTCGAGCAGGGCAAGCTCGCCGTCGTCCTGGGTGTCGAGACGTCCGAACCGTTCGGCTGCAAGCAGATCCTCGACCTACCGCAGTGCAGCAAGGCGGACATCGACCGCGGCCTGGACGAGCTGTACGACCTCGGCGTGCGCAGCATGTTCCTGTGCCACAAGTTCGACAACGCGCTGTGCGGCGTCCGCTTCGACTCCGGCACCCTCGGCACGGCCATCAACGTCGGGCAGTTCCTGTCCACCGGCACGTTCTGGCGCACCGAGAAGTGCACCGGACCGCAGCACGACAACCCCATCGGCCTGGCCTCCGCCCCGAACGCCGAGAAGAAGCTGCCCGCCGGGGTGGAGGTGCCCGGCTACTCCGCCGACGCGCAGTGCAATGTGCGCGGGCTCACCGACCTCGGCGAGTACGCGGTGCGCGGCATGATGAAGCGTCACATGATGCTCGAGATCGACCACATGAGCGTCAAGGCCGTCGGCCGGGTCCTGGACATCTTCGAGGCCGAGTCCTACCCCGGCGTGATCTCCTCGCACAGCTGGATGGACCAGAACTGGACCGAACGGGTCTACGGCCTGGGCGGTTTCGTCGCCCAGTACATGAACGGCTCCGAGCACTTCATCGACGAGGCCGACCGCACCGAGGCGCTGCGCGACAAGTACGGCGTGGGCTACGGCTTCGGCACCGACATGAACGGCGTCGGCGGCTGGCCTGCCCCGCGCGGCGAGGACGCGCCGAACCCCGTCACCTACCCCTTCCGCAGTGTCGACGGCGGCTCGGTCCTCGACCGGCAGACCACCGGTGAGCGCACCTGGGACCTCAACACCGACGGCGCCGCCCACTACGGCCTGGTGCCCGACTGGATCGAGGACATCCGCCGGGTCGGCGGACAGCACGTGGTGGACGACCTGTTCCGGGGTGCCGAGTCCTACCTGGACACCTGGGGCGCGACCGAGCGGCACACCACCGGCGCCGACCTCGCCAAGGGAGCGGCGGCGACGGCGAGTTCCACGGAGTGGAGCCTGTTCACCAGCTATGCGCCCGGCCGCGCAGTGGACGGCGACCGGGGCACCCGCTGGGCCAGCCACTGGAGCGACGGACAGTGGCTGCGGATCGACCTCGGGGCCACCCGCCAGGTCGGCAGGGTCACCCTCGACTGGGAGCGCGCCTACGGCAAGGCGTACCGCATCCAGCTGTCCGCCGACGGCACCGACTGGCGGACCGTGTGGTCCACCACCTCCGGCGACGGCGGCCTGGACACCGCGCGGTTCACCCCGTCAAAGGCGCGCCACCTGCGCATCCAGCTCCTGGAGCGTGGCACCCAGTGGGGCTACTCGCTGCGGGAGGCCGGCGTCCACGCCGGCTGACGGCGCCGACCTCCCGCGGACCGGCCTCACGCCGACTCCGTGACCTCCGCGAGGAGTTCGCGCACCGTCTCCAGGGCCCGCGCCCGGTCGGCCGGCACCAGGCCGATCCGGGTGCGGCGGTCCAGCAGGTCCGCGGCGTCGAGCGCGCCCTCGTGGCGCAGCGCCCACAGCAGCTCGGCGCCGGTGGCCGGGTACGAGGGCAGCACCGGCTCGCGGAGCCGTTGGTCGCGCAGGCCGAGGGCGTGCACCGCCGGTGCCTCCGTGCCGTAGCGGCGCACCAGGCGGCGCGGCGCGGGCAGCGCGGCGAGCGTCGGCGGCGCGGCCGCGAGCAGCCACAGCCCGATCCCGGACTCCGGTAC
>NZ_BAAAIZ010000027.1:9665-21888 GCF_039526425.1 Streptomyces thermospinosisporus | reverse complement strand
GCGCCCACCAGCGGCAGCGAGGCGGTGACCGACCGCCCGGCGGGCAGCCGCCGTTGGCGCACCGCGGCGTCCACCGCGTCCTGCGCCATCCGCCGGTAGGTGGTGAGCTTGCCGCCCACGACGGTGACCACCCCGTCGGGGGAGGTGAGCACGGCGTGCCGCCGGGAGATGTCGGCGGTGCGCGGCGACGGGCCCGTGCCGCCGCCGGTGTCCAGCAGCGGGCGCAGCCCCGCGAACGCACCCACCACGTCCTCCCGGCGGACCGGCGCGTCCAGCACCGAGCCCAGCACGTCGAGCAGGAAGCCGACGTCGGACTCCGGGACCTCGGGCACGTCGGGGATGTCCCCATCCACCGGCTCGTCGGTCAGCCCGACGTAGACCCGGCCGTCGTCCTGCGGCAGCACCAGCACGAAGCGGTTGCTCTCGCCGGGGATCGGGATGTGCAGCCCGGCGGGCAGCGGGCCGAGGCACTCGGGCCGCAGCACCAGATGGGTGCCGCGGGACGGGCGGATCCGGATGCCGTCGACGAGCCCGCCCGCCCACACGCCGGTGGCGTTGATCACCGCACGGGCGCGGATCTCGCCCTCCTCGCCGGTGAGTTCGTCACGGACCCGGGCCCCGGAACCGGTCAGGGCGAGTGCCCGCACCCGGGTCAGGATGCGCGCCCCGCGCGCGGCGGCGGTGCGGGCGACGGCGGTCACCAGCCGGGCGTCGTCGGTGAGCCGGCCGTCCCAGGACAGCAGACCCCCGCGCAGCCCGTCCCCGCGCACCACGGGGGCCAGGTGCCGGGTCTCGACCGCGGACAGCCGGCGCGGCGGCGGCAGCGTCGCCCGCGCGGTGCGGGCCGCCAGGCGCAGCGTGTCACCGGCGTGGAAACCGGCCCGCGCCAGCGCCGCCTGCGCGCGCGAGACCAGGGGGGTGAGCGGCAGCACGAACGGCTGGGCGCCGACCAGATGGGGAGCGGTGCGCTCCATCAGCACCCCGCGCTCCACCGCGCTCTCGTGGGCGACGTCGAGCTGTGCGGAGGCGAGATAGCGCAGCCCGCCGTGGATCAGCTTGCTGCTGAACCGGGAGGTGCCGAAGGCCAGATCGTGCGCGTCGATCGCGGCCACGCTCAGACCGCGCGCCGCGGCGTCCAGGGCGACCCCGGCACCGGTGGCGCCCAGGCCGACGACCAGGACGTCCACGGCGGGACCGCCCACCGTCGCGGTCAGTTCACGGGCGCGCCGTGCGGCGGACAGGGAGGAGGCGGCGGGCGGGCCACTGGCGGGCGTCATGGGGTGAGGGTCCTCTCCAGGATGTGGCGCAGCTCCGCGAGGAAGGCCTCTTCGCCGAGCTCGGGGTCGTCCTCGTCGGTCATGGTCCGCAGGGACAGGGCGTAGGACTGGACGATCAGCAGCACCGACCGCGCCTGCCGCTCGGCCGGGACGGCACGCACCGAACCGTCGTCGTGCCCCTCGCGCAGCACACCGGCCAGCAGCTCCAGCAGGGCCTCCTGGCTCGCTCCGCGCCGGTCGAGGACGTAGGGCAGCAGCAGTTCGGGGTCCACGTCGACGATCTTGCGGAAGAGCGGGTGCTCCCGGAACGCGCGCACCCCCGCCACCAGCCCGTCCACGATCAGCGCGCGGGTGGTCACCCCCGGCCGGCGCTCCGGCATGGCGCCGGTGGCCACCGCGATCCACTCCCGGGTCATCAGGTCCCCGACCAGCGACCGCACATCGGGCCATCTCCGGTACAGCGTCATCCGGGAGACCCCGGCGCGGCGGGCCACGTCGGTGAGCGTGGTGCGGCGTACTCCGACGGCCAGGACGGCGTCGCGCACCGCGTCCAGCACCGCGTCGTTGCCCGAGCCGTTGTGACGAATAGGCGTCATGTGTCACAGTGTAACGCCACGTGAGGCCGTCGGGCGACGGCATCGCTCATTACGACGGTGAGGACGACAGTCATGGACATGCTGTGGAGCGGCTGGGGCGACCCGGCCAAGGCCACGCCGCTGCCCGGCACGGTGACCGGGCTGCTGCACGACCTGCTCGGCGTCAAGCCCCGCGAGGCCGCACCGCTCGCCCTCGAGGAGCTGACCGTTCCCGACCCCGGCCTCCCCCCGGCCGCACACCGCGCCCTCGCCGACGCCCTGGGCGGCGAGGAGCACGTGCGCACCGACCCGGAGACGCGCGTCCGGCACACCCGCGGCAAGTCCACCCCCGACCTGCTGCGCATCCGGGCCGGCGAACTCGACGACATCCCGGCGGCCGTGCTGCTGCCCGCCTCGCACGACGAGGTCGTCGCCGTCCTGCGGGCCTGCGCCGAACACCGCCTGCCGCTGGTCCCGTTCGGCGGCGGCACCTCCGTGGTCGGCGGCCTCGCCCCCGAACGGCGCGGCCCCTTCGTCGCCCTGGATCTCAGGCGGATGGACGCGCTGCTCGACCTCGACCCGGTCTCCCGCACCGCCACCCTGCAGCCAGGACTGCGCGCCCCGCGGGCCGAGGCGCTGCTCGCCGAGCACGGCTTCACCCTCGGCCACTTCCCCCAGTCCTTCGAGTGGGCCACCATCGGCGGCTTCGCCGCCACCCGCTCCAGCGGACAGGCCTCCGCCGGGTACGGCCGCTTCGACGAGATGGTCCTCTCCCTCACCCTCGCCACCCCCGAGGGCACCCTGGACACCGGCCGCGCCCCGCGCTCCGCCGCCGGCCCCGACCTGCGCCAGCTGATCCTCGGTTCGGAGGGAGCCTTCGGCGTCATCACCTCGGTGACGGTGCGCATCCGGCCCGTCCCCGAGACCCGCGTCTACGAGGGCTGGCGCTTCGCCTCCTTCGACGAGGGCGCCACCGCGCTGCGCCGGCTCGCCCAGGACGGACCCCGTCCCACGGTGCTGCGTCTGTCCGACGAGACCGAGACCCTGGTCGGCCTCGCCCAGCCCGACGCGATCGGCTCCGGCGGCCTGCAGTCCGCCGGATGCACGGCCGTCGCCGGCTACGAGGGCACCGCCGAGGACACCGCCCACCGCAGGGAACGCGCCGCGGCCGTGCTGCGCGAGTGCGGCGGCATCCCGCTCGGCGAGGAGCCGGGCGAGCGCTGGGCGCACGGCCGCTACTCGGCCCCGTATCTGCGCGACTCGCTGCTCGACGCCGGGGCGTTCGCCGAGACGCTGGAGACGGCCACCTTCTGGTCCCGCATCCCCGGGCTGTACACCGCCGTCCGCGACGCGCTCACGGCCACGCTCACCGAGGCCGGCACCCCGCCGCTGGTGATGTGCCACATCTCCCACGTCTACGAGAACGGCGCCTCGCTCTACTTCACCGTCGTCTCCGCCCAGGGCGAGGACCCGGTGGCCCACTGGACCCGGGCCAAGCACGCCGCCAACGAGGCGATCCTCGCCGCCGGCGGCACCATCAGCCACCACCACGGGGTCGGCACCGACCACCGCGACTGGTACGTCCGCGAGGCCGGCCCCCTCGGCATCGACGCCCTGCGTGCCGTGAAGAAGCGCCTCGACCCGGCCGGACTGCTCAACCCCGGCGTGCTGCTGCCCGCCGACTGAACCACCGACCGACCCACCGCCAGCCCCGTCACCCCACCTCGTCGGCCGCCCGGAGGCGCCCAGATGCGACAGTTCACCGCCGTCGTCAATCCCACCGCGGGCGGAGCCGGCTCAGCGGCTGCGCTGCTCGCCGTCGCCCGGCTGCTGCGCGAGGCCGGAGCCGGGCTGCGGACCGAGTACAGCCGCAGCCTCGACCACGCCCGGGACCTGGCCCGCGAGGCGGGGGAGCGGGGCGATGTCGTCCTCGCCGTGGGCGGCGACGGCATGGCCGGCGGCATCGGCGGCGCCCTCAGCGGGACCGGCGCCGTCCTCGGGCTCGTCCCGGCGGGCCGCGGCAACGACTTCGCCCGCGCCCTGGGGCTGCCGCACGACCCCGAGCCGCTCGCCCGCATCCTGCTGGAGAACGAGCCGCGGCTCGTGGACACCATCGAGGTCAGCTCCGCCGTCCACGACCGCACCGCCGTGCTCGGCAGCGTCTACGCCGGCGTGGACGCGCTCGCCAACCGCCACGCCAACCGCTCGACCGTCCTGAAGGGCTCCGCCTCCTACTACGCGGGCGGCCTGCGCGCCGTCACCACCTGGCGGGCCGCCCGCTACACCGTCACCGTCGACGGCGAGGAGCACCGCTTCACCGGCTACACCGTGGTCGCCGCCAACTCCGGCTACTACGGCTCCGGCCGTGTCATCGCCCCCGGCGCCCGGGTCGACGACGGCCTCCTCGACGTCGTGATGATCGAGGACGCCCCGAGGCGGCTCTTCTTCACCCTGATGAACGAGCTGAAGACCGGCGCCCACGTCCACCGGCCCCAGGTGCGGATCCTGCGCGGCCGCGAGATACGCATCGCCGCCGACCGAGACGTCCCCTACGGCGCCGACGGCGAGGTCGATGCCGTCCTCCCGGTCACGGCCCGGGTCCTGCCGGGGGCGCTGCGGGTGCTGTGCTGACAGCACCGGCCCGCAGGGGCACCGTTCGCGCCCTCCCCGCGCTCCCCGCATGTTTTACGCGTCCTGGACGCGGGGACCGTGGTAGCGCTGAGCCAGCCGGGCCAGCGCGACCGCGCCGAGGAGCAGGCCGAAGTCCCGCAGCGCGACGTCGTAGTAGCCGGAGTAGGTCAGCAGGTTGACGATGATGCCCGCCAGCCATCCGGCCACCAGCCAGCCGCCGAAGCGCGGCGCGAGCCCCACGACGACTCCGGCGACGATCTCGATCACGCCCACCGCGTACATGGCGGCCTGGGCGCTGCCCGGCACGACGTCGTCGAGCCACGGCGCCAGATAGCCCGGCCAGTCCGTGAGCAGATTGGCGAACTTGTCGAGCCCGAACAGGATCGGCGCCACCGTGAATCCGGTGCGCAGGATCACGAATGCCTGATAGCCGGGATCGGCGAGGGAGGCCCGCCGGGCCGCGGCCGGGGTGCTGCTGGTCGTGGAAGCCATGATCGACTCCTTCTGTCGCATTGCCGTCTTCTATAGACAGCTCTCATTGACAATAGAAACCCTCCCTCGTTCTTTAGTCAATGGCGATGGGTTTTACACTTGGCTGCGTGGACGACCAGACGGCACGGAACGACGCGGAACCCGCGGCGGACGGCACGCAGGCGGCGCGCGAGGCGGAGGTCTCCGCCATCGCCGCCCTGGGCGAGCCCACCCGCCGCAGGCTGTACGACTACGTGGTCCGCAGCCCCCGCCCCGTGGGCCGCGACGAGGCCGCCGCCGCTCTCGGCCTGGCCCGGCAGACCGCCGCCTTCCATCTGGACCGGCTGGCCGGCGAGTCGCTGCTCGACGTCGTCTACGAGCGCCGCAGCGGGCGCACCGGGCCCGGCGCCGGCCGGCCGGCGAAGCTCTACCGGCGCTCCGCCCGGCAGTTCACGGTCAGCCTCCCCGACCGCCGCTACGAACTCGCCGGACGCCTGCTCGCCCACGCCGTGGAGGAGTCCGCCGCCACCGGCGAACCGGTCCGCGACGTCCTGCACCGCAGGGCGGAGGAGTGCGGGCAGCGGCTGGCGGCGGAGAGCGCCGAGCGGGAGGTCGTGCCGCTGCTCGACCGGTACGGCTTCGAACCCCGGCGCGAGGGCGAGTCCGTGGTCCTCGGCAACTGCCCCTTCCACGCGCTGGCCCGCACCCACACCGAGACGGTCTGCGGCATGAACCTGCACCTGCTGCGCGGCGTCCTCGACGGCATCGGCGCCACCGGCTACCGGGCGCGCCTGGCACCCGAACCCGGCCGGTGCTGCGTCCGCCTGGACCCCGCCGCCTGAACGCCCTTCGTCTCTCGGGGCCCGCCGCGACCGGTGGCGCCCATGGCACCACCCTTTCCGGCTCCCGCGCCGATCCCGTTCCCCCTGCTTAGTCTGTTGCCAGGGGGCTCGCGGTGGATCACGCACCGGAAGGGCGGCGCCCGATGGACGACTACCCGCTGATCGAGAACCACGGCCTGATCGGCGATCTCCAGACGGCGGCGCTGGTGACCACCGACGGCAGCATCGACTGGTTCTGCGCCCCGAGGTTCGACTCGCCCAGCGTGTTCGGCTCCCTCCTCGACAAGGACAGGGGCGGGCGCTGCACCGTCCGGCCGCTGCACCAGACCTACGCGACCAAGCAGCTGTACCTGCCCGACACCGCCGTCCTGATCACCCGGTTCATGACCCAGGCCGGAGCCGGGGAAGTGATCGACTTCATGGTGGTCACCGGCACCTCCGTGACCGATCGTCACCGGCTGGTGCGCATGGTGCGCTGTGTGCGCGGCCGGATGATCTTCGAGGTGGTGGTGCAGCCGGGCTTCGACTACGGCCGCAAGCGGCACGTGATCAATCTCAGCGAGCACGGGGTCGTCTTCGCCTGCGAGGACGGTACGAGCCTCACGGTGCACCCGATCCGTGAACCCGACGACGCCCGGCTGCTGGACGCGGTGGCCGACCGGCAGGACGCCCTGCATTTCACCCTGACCCTGGAGGCGGGCCAGGAGCGCGGCGCGGTCCTGGAGTGGGGCGCCGAGGGCCCGCCGAGGGAGCTGCGGCTGGCGGAGTACCGGCAGCTGTTCGACGACACGGTCGCCTACTGGCGTTCCTGGCTGCGGCACTCCACGTACACCGGACGCTGGCGGGAGGCCGTGGAGCGCTCCGCGATCACCCTGAAGCTGATGACCTTCGCCCCGACCGGTGCCGTGGTGGCCGCCCCCACCGCCTCGCTCCCCGAACAGCTCGGCGGCGAGCGCAATTGGGACTACCGGTTCACCTGGATCCGGGACGCCTCCTTCTCCGTGTACGCGCTGCTCGGACTGGGCTTCACCGACGAGGCGAGGGCGTTCATCCGCTGGCTCGCCGACCGGGTGGCCGAACGCGCCGGGAAGCACGGCGACACCGGCCCGCTGAACGTCATGTACGCGGTGGACGGCTCCTCCGAGCTGGACGAAGTGGTGCTGCCGCATCTGGAGGGGTATGCGGGTTCCGCCCCGGTCCGCATCGGCAACGGCGCCGCCACCCAGCTCCAGCTGGACCTCTACGGCGAGGCGCTGGACTCCATCCACTTCGCCCACCGGCACGGGCTCCGGGTGGACCACCGCGGATGGGGCGCGCTGCGGACCGACCTCGACTGGCTGGCCGACCACTGGGACCAGGCCGAGGAGGGCCTGTGGGAGACCCGCGGCGGCCGCAAGGACTTCACCTACGGCCGGGTGATGTCCTGGGTGGCCTTCGACCGCGCCCTGCGCCTCGCCGAGTCCAGCGGCCGCCCGGCCGAGGCCGAGCGCTGGCGCCGGGCACGCGACGCCTGCTACGAGCAGGTCATGTCCAGGGGCTGGCACGAGGGGCGCCGCGCCTTCGTGCAGCACTACGCCAGTGACGTGCTGGACGCCTCGCTGCTGCGCATGGCGACGGTCGGGTTCCTCACCCCCGACGACCCCTGGTGGTCGTCGACCCTGAACGCCATGGAGGAGGAGCTGGTCAGCGACAGCCTGGTCTACCGCTACAACCCCGAGGCGTCGCCCGACGGACTGCGCGGCTCGGAGGGGACCTTCTCGCTCTGCACGTTCATGTACGTCGACGCCCTGGCACGGGCGGGACGGACCGACAAGGCGCGCCTGGTGTTCGAGAAGATGATGGGCTACGCCAACCACCTGGGCCTGTACTCGGAGGAGATCGCGCCCACGGGACGCCAACTGGGCAACTTCCCCCAGGCGTTCACCCATCTCGCCCTGATCGACGCGGCCATCACCCTGAACGCGATCCTCGACCGGGCGTCCTGAACGACTCGGTCCCCGGGACAGCGGCACGGAAGCTGCTGAGCGCGCACGCGGTCTCACTTGCGGTGTCAGTGCCTTCCTGCACAATGCGCGGCAGACAAGATCGACACCGGCTGCGCCGGGTAGACGGTCCTGGTACCCGCCGCAGAGAGCCGCAGAGAAAGGCCACCGTGATGCAGTCACTCCCGGGCCCCACCCCTGGCCCCGCCGGCTCCCGCAGAGGACCGGCCGGCCCCCTGACTGCAGCCGCCGCGGATGTGCTGCGCATCCTCCACGACACCGGTGCGCCGGTGTTCCTCACCGTGCACGCGGACGGGCGCCGCCGGTACCGCTACTGGCAGGAGTTCGATCCCCGTACCGGCCGCGGCAGCTGTTACGTCGCCCTGCCGACCGCCGAGTGCGAGGCGCTGCTCGCCGCAGGCCGGATCACTCTCGGCGAGCCGGTCGTCGACCCGGCGCGGACCACCTACCGAGTGCGCCCCGTACGCAAGCCCGCCGTGCCCGCACGCACCGTCCGCCCCCGCTCACCCCGGGCGCCCCGGTCGTCCCGGGCGGCCGCCTGAGCCGCACACGCACCGCTTCCGTCCGGCGTCACGGCGAAGGTTTCAGACGCATATGGGTGTAGTGTCCCTATTCTGGTGGTAGGTCGCCCGAGGAACGAGACCATATCTGGAACGGTTCGTACTCTGGAATTAATCGTGTCTAGGGCGATAGGTTCTGCCTCATGACCGCATCCCGGCTCACCACCGCCGACGAGTTGCGCGGCGCCGGCCTGCGTGCGACGGCCGCCCGTGTCGCGCTGCTCGACGCCGTCCGCGAGGGCGACCACCTCGGAGTCGAGGCCATCGCCACCCAGGTGCGCGGACGCATAGGACACGTGTCCCTGCAGGCGGTGTACGAGGGGCTGAACGCGCTCACCGATGCCGGTCTGATACGCCGGATCGAGCCGGCCGGCAGCCCCGCGCGGTACGAGGGCCGCGTCGGGGACAACCATCACCACCTCGTGTGCCGGTCCTGCGGCCGTGTCGCCGACGTCGACTGCGCCGTCGGCAGCGCGCCGTGTCTGACCGCCTCACAGGACCACGGCTTCACCGTCGACGAGGCCGAGGTCGTCTTCTGGGGCCTGTGCCCCGGCTGCAGCACTTCCCGCACGAGCTGAACTGCGCGAATCGTTTTCGCCCGGAAGGAATCCTGATGACCGAGAACCATGACGCGATCGTCACCGACGCGAAGGCGGAGGAGACAGGTGGCTGCCCGGTCGCGCACGGGCGCGCCCCCCACCCCACGCAGGGCGGCGGGAACCGCCAGTGGTGGCCGGACCGGCTCAACCTGAAGATCCTGGCCAAGAACCCGCCCGCCGCGAACCCGATGGGCGAGGACTTCGACTACGCCGCCGCGTTCCAGTCCCTGGACCTGCCGGCGGTCAAGCGTGACATCGCCGAGGTGCTGACCACCTCCCAGGACTGGTGGCCCGCCGACTTCGGCCACTACGGCCCGCTGATCGTCCGTATGGCCTGGCACAGCGCCGGTACGTACCGGATCCACGACGGCCGCGGCGGCGCCGGCTCCGGCCAGCAGCGGTTCGCCCCGCTCAACAGCTGGCCGGACAACGCCAACCTCGACAAGGCCCGCCGCCTGCTGTGGCCGGTGAAGAAGAAGTACGGCCGCAACCTGTCGTGGGCCGACCTGATGATCCTCTCCGGCAACGTCGCCCTCGAGATGATGGGCTTCAAGACCTTCGGCTTCGCGGGCGGACGCGAGGACGTGTGGGAGCCCGAGGAGGACGTGTACTGGGGTCCCGAGACCACCTGGCTCGACGACAAGCGCTACACCGGCGACCGCGAGCTGGAGGACCCGCTCGGTGCCGTCCAGATGGGTCTGATCTACGTCAACCCGGAGGGCCCGAACGGCAACCCGGACCCGATCGCCGCGGCCCGCGACATCCGTGAGACCTTCCGCCGGATGGCGATGAACGACGAGGAGACCGTCGCTCTCATCGCCGGCGGCCACACCTTCGGCAAGACCCACGGCGCCGGCCCCGCCGACCACGTCGGCCCCGACCCCGAGGCCGCGCCGATGGAGGAGCAGGGCCTGGGCTGGAAGAGCACCTACGGCACCGGCAAGGGCAAGGACGCCATCACCTCCGGCCTGGAGGTGACCTGGACCGAGACGCCCACCAAGTGGGACAACTCGTTCTTCAAGAACCTCTTCGAGTACGAGTACGAGCTCACCGAGTCCCCGGCCGGCGCCAAGCAGTGGGTCGCCAAGAACGCCGAGCCGATCATCCCGGACGCGCACGACCCGTCCAAGAAGCACCTGCCGACGATGCTCACCACGGACCTGTCGCTGCGCTTCGACCCGATCTACGAGCCGATCTCGCGCCGCTTCTACGAGAACCCGGACGAGTTCGCGGACGCCTTCGCCCGCGCCTGGTACAAGCTGACCCACCGCGACATGGGCCCGAAGGTGCGCTACCTCGGCCCGGAGGTGCCCGAGGAGACCCTGCTGTGGCAGGACCCGCTGCCGGAGTGGGAGGGCGATGTCATCAACTCCGATGACATCGCGGCGCTCAAGGGCAAGCTGCTCGACTCGGGCCTGACCGTCTCCCAGCTGGTCACCACCGCCTGGGCGTCGGCCTCCACCTTCCGCGGCAGCGACAAGCGGGGCGGCGCCAACGGTGCCCGCATCCGCCTGGAACCGCAGCGCAACTGGGAGGTCAACGACCCCGACCAGCTCGCGGTCGTGCTGCGCACCCTGGAGAACGTCCAGCAGGACTGGAACGCCGGGGCCGCGCGGAAGGTGTCCCTCGCCGACCTGATCGTCCTCGGTGGCTGCGCCGCGATCGAGCGGGCCGCCAAGGACGCCGGGTTCGACATCCAGGTGCCGTTCACCCCGGGCCGGGTCGACGCCACCGAGGAGCACACCGACGCGGAGTCCTTCGCCGCGCTGGAGCCGCGCGCCGACGGCTTCCGCAACTACCTGGGCAAGGGCAACCGGCTGACCGCCGAGTACCTGCTGCTCGACCGGGCCAACCTGCTCACCCTGAGCGCCCCCGAGATGACGGTCCTCGTCGGCGGCCTGCGGGTGCTGGGCGCCAACCACCAGCAGTCGCAGCTGGGCGTCTTCACCAAGACCCCGGGCGTGCTGACCAACGACTTCTTCGTCAACCTGCTCGACCTGGGCACGACGTGGAAGGCGACCTCCGAGGACCAGACCACCTTCGAGGGCCGTGACGCGGCCACCGGCGAGGTCAAGTGGGCGGGCAGCCGCGCCGACCTCGTCTTCGGCTCGAACTCCGAGCTGCGCGCACTGGCCGAGGTCTACGCCTGCGACGACGCCAAGGAGAAGTTCGTCCAGGACTTCGTCAAGGCGTGGGACAAGGTGATGAACCTCGACCGGTTCGACCTGGCCGACCGCCGCGCCTGATCCCCGCTCCACCGGAAGCGTCCGGGACGGCTCACGGGAGCCGTCCCGGACGCTTCGCGCGTCACCGGCCCTTCCGGCCGGTCAATGGGCGTACACCCGGCCGTCCTTGACCAGGTAGTGCACCGGGTCGGAGCAGCCGATGGACGGCGTGACCAACAGGCTCACCGTCAGCGGCGCAGGCTCGGTGCTCGCCGTCGAGAACTGGCAGACGGCCCCCTTGCCGGTGAGCGGATACCAGAACCAGCCGCCCACCTCGCCCACGGTCACCCGGTCCGACTCCTTCCAGGAGCCGCCGGACTTCTGGAAGACCTGCAGCCGCACGGAGGCGGCGTAGGGGTCCTCGGCGGACCGGAGCGCGGTGAGGGTGATCTTGTAGTCGTCGCCCAGCACGGACCGGGCGATCTGCTGCCGCTCCGTCTTCTGCGCGGACTTCTGCGACTGCGGTGCGGCACTGCCGGCACTGCCGGCACTACCGGCACCGCCGGTGCCGGCACCGGCGGCACCGGCACCGGCGGCACCGAGCCCCGCGGCCAGACAGAGGGTGAGCGCCGCGGCGGCGCCACGGCGAGTGCGCGAGCGGGTCGAGCTCATGAGGGTCCCCCGTCGAACGAGTCGAAATGATCGCTTTGCTGAGGAAGGTCGTGTTGCTCCCTTTCACTCAGAATGACCCTTCGCGCGGCTCGATGGTTGTACCCGTACGGCCCCGGGGAAGACTCGCCGCCGGAACAGCGAAGAATCCACCGATCGCCACCATCGGCCGGTCGGCACACGGGAAACGGGGGAGACAGTGGCCACGAACGCAACAACGACGAGGGACAGGACGCAGGAGACGGGTACGCATCGGCGCCGCGTCCCGGTCGTCCCGGTCGCGGCCCTCGCGGTACTGGCCGCCCTGACCCTGGCCGTGTCCGGCTGCGGCGGCCCGGACGACGCGAGGACCGAATCCTCCGACGCCCGCGGAGCATCCACCCCGGCCGACTCGGCCTCGCCGTCCGGCAGCCGGGACGGCGCCGCCGCCG
>NZ_BAAAIZ010000027.1:0-9647 GCF_039526425.1 Streptomyces thermospinosisporus | reverse complement strand
GGGGAGACGCCGGGGCATGCTCGGACGGCGACTGCGAGATCATCGTGTCGGAACCGGTGACGATCCGCTTCCCGGCCCCGGGCGGCGGCCGGGCGACCCTGACTGTGACCGAGGTCGGCCCGGACGAGATCGAGTACACCGTGAAGTCGGGCGGCAACCGGTCCAAGGCCGGCGCCGGCGGCCCTGGCCAGGGCTGCACCACGGTCCTGCGCTCCCGCGGCTCCGGCAACACCTGCGGCCCGCTGGGCGATCCGGAACCGCCCGCCGCCCAGCCCGACGCCGTCGTCATCCAGGCGGCCACGGGACGGAACGGCACGGCCCTCCTGCACATCGTGTCCCGCTGACCCTCATCGGCGCAGCAGGCCGGAAATAGGTAGGCAGCCTACTGGTGTGGGCCGGCCCGTGGTATCAACTGTTGGTAGCCAACATATTGGTACTCGACCTATGAAGGGGTCCCCGGTGACCAAACTGCTGCTCTCGGTGCATGTGCTGGCGGCGATCGTGGCGATCGGCCCGATCACGGTGGCGGCATCGATGTTCCCCCGCTTCGTCAAGGCGCAGACCGGGGACCACGATTCGAGCGGGGAGGAGCGCACTCCCGCGACCGCGGCACTGCTGCACCGGATATGCAGGGGCTACACGGCGGTCGGCGTCGCCGTGCCGGTCTTCGGTCTCGCCACCGGAGGGCAGATGGGGGTGCTCGGTGATGCCTGGCTGATCGTCTCGATCGTCCTCACGGCGATCGCCGCCGCCCTGCTGCTGTCGGTGATCCTTCCCGGTCAGGAGCGGCTGCTCGACCAGGTCGCCGCCGCTGCGGTGAACGGAGGCACGGGCGCGTCCTCACCGGCCACGACGGAGCCCGCGACCGCGGAGGCGATCCGGTCCGCGGCCGCGCGGCTGGCCATGGTCACCGGGGTCTTCAACCTGCTCTGGGCCGTCGTGGTGGTGCTGATGATCGTCCGCCCCGGCTCCACGACCGGTGCCTGAGCCCTCCCGGCCCTTCCGAGTGCCGGGATGCGCGCGGTCAGAGCTCCCCGGCGTCGGCTTCCTCGGCGACCGGCAGCCGGGCGCAGCGTCGGCAGGACCGGGCCGGCCCCGCCACCAGGGCGTGCGAGGCGGCGGCGAGAGCACCGGCGAACCCGAGCAGCAGCCAGTCGCCGCCCAGCGCGGCCGCGACGGTGAGGGGCAGGGTGGCGACGGCCATGGAGATGCTGGCGACGGTGCCGCCCCATGCCACGGTCAGCGGCAGCCGCTCCGGCGTGGGCAGCCAGCGGGCCGGCGTGCCGGTGACCACCAGAGCCACGGCCGTCAGCAGTGCGGCGACGGCCGAGACGCCCGCCAGATGGGAGGCCAGCTGCTGGGCCGTGTGCGAGAGTTCACCGGCCCGGTCGTGGCCCGCCCGCCGCACCAGATACCAGCAGGCGATGACGCAGGGGAGGGTGAGCGCCACGGCCCGCGCGGTGTGCCGGGCCTGAGCGATCGTCAGCTCGTGCTGCCAGCTCGCCACCAGTTCGTCGGCGCTCCCGAACTCCCGCACCGCCTGGTCGGCGGCATGCCGGTACGTCAGCCCCGCGCGGGTGCGTTCCGACACCGCGTCGATCAGGTCCTCCCGTACCTCGGCCACCATGCGGGCCTTGGTGCGCGCCGGGCCGTGCAGGGCGGCGGCCAGGGAGGAGACGTAGTCCTCGACGGGGTCGGACTCCGGGGCGACGGCGCTCATGTGGCGACTCCCGGAGGTGTGGCGGGATTCAGGACCGAGCCGATGGCGGTGGTGAACTCCTGCCACGCCGTCCGCTCCTGGGCCAGGGCCCGGCGTCCGGCCTCGGTGAGCTCGTAGCACCGCCTGCGGCGCTCGCCGGTGGACTGCCAGCTGCTGCGCAGCAGTCCGATGCGCTCGAGCCGGTTCAGCGCCGGATAGATCGTGCCCGTGCGCAGTTCGAGGGCGCCTTTGCTGCGCTGCTGGACAGCGGTGATGATGGCGTAGCCGTGCAGCGGCCCCTGCTCCAGCACCGCCAGCAGCAGTCCGTCCAGATGGCCGCGGACCGCATCCTGTCTCATGAGTCGGCAGCCTACACATCCCGGCCGGGGATGGACCATCCGTCGGCCGGCCATGTGCGCCCCGCCCGTCGTCGGGCGTCCGGCACAACGCGCCGTGGGCTCCCGGCCGCAGTCGCCGCCGGGAGCCCTCGTCGTGCCGTTGGCGGGTCAGATGCCGCAGCCGGAGGCCGACCAGAACTGGCTGCTGCGGTGGTCGACATGGGTGTGGTCGTTGTGGCCCGGGTAGCCGGGGCCGAGGATGCCGCGGAAGCCGTGGTAGCGGGCCTGCTTGGCGAGGGTGCACAGGGAGTGCGGCCCTGCGCCCAGGTCGGCCGCGTCGCCGTAGAGGTGGCGGCTGCCGCTGGCGCCGCCCACCGCGTCGTTGCAGGCGTGCGAGCGGAAGCCGCTGGTGACGGTGATCGGCTTGTCGCCCAGGGCGTGCCGCAGCGCCTCCAGCTTCCACATGGTGCGCAGCGCGTTGGCCTTGGCGGTGGCGGCGCTGACCGCTCCGCCGGACCAGGTGGAGTTGCAGCGGTTCAGCTCGCTGTAGGAGAAGTGGACCGGCGTGCAGTCGTCGTCCTGGAGGGCGTAGAGCTTGCTGTAGGTGGCGGGGCCGGCGATGCCGTCGGCGGTGAGGCCGTACGCCGACTGGAAGCGTTTGAGCGCGGCGGCGGTGGCCGGTCCGAAGCTGCCGTCCACGGCGAGCACGGCGCCGTAACCGGGGTAGCCGGAGAGCCGGATCTGCAGCTGGGTGACGTCGGCGCCGGACGCCCCCTGGGAGAGGGTGCGCGTCCAGGTGTAGCAGCCGTCCGCGTGCGCGGTGCCCGCGGTGGCCACGGTCCCCGCGAATGCGGCTGCCAGGAGCATGACAAGCGAGACGAGTAGTCGTGCGGCACGTCTGAACATGCGAACTCCGTTGTGGGGAGAGTGAGTTTCGGCTGGGACGGCGAGCCATGTGACGCGCGTCAACCATGGAGCACTCACCCCGTCCCGCGCAAGGCGGCGGTCGCCGGTGACCCGAAAGGGCGCACATGGCGCAGGTGTGTGCCCTGTACGCGCCCCCGGAGGGCCGCGGAGAATGCAGTGTCCTTGATCACGCAGCGGGGTCCCGTTCTCAGTCGCCCGAGTTGAGGAAAGCAGGTCGACCGCCGTGCTGTTGCGTCTCCCCACCTCCCTGTCCGAAGCACGCGAGCACCTGGCCGAGCAGGCGGTGCCCGTCGGCGGCGCCACCCTCGTCTGGGCCCAGTGGCAGCGCGACGGTTTCCCCGGACTGGCCATGTCCCTGCGCCATCTGCCCGAGGCCAATGTGCGCGAGCCCGAGGCACTGGGCGCGGCCGTGCTGCTGCACCAGATCGACGACCGCGTCCCCGAGGTGCTGCGCCGGGCGGCCGGCACCATAGGCACCGGAGCCGTGCGCCGCGCGGCCACGGTCGGCGGCAACATCGTGGGCAGCACCCTGCGCTGCCTGCTGCCCGCCGCGCTCGTCCTCGACGCACGGGCCACCGTGCTCGACCGCGACGGCACGTACGAGACCGACCTCGCCGAGGTGGTGGCCAAGCGGCACCTGCTGCTGAACCTGAGCTGGCGCACCCCCGTCATCAGCGGCTACTACAAGGCCACGGCGGAAGCCGGCGGCCCGCCGCCGCTGGTCGTCGCCACCGCCCTGTCCGCCGAGCCCGACGGGCGGCACCGCCTGCGGACGGCCGTCCGCGACGGCTACGAGGTGATGAGCGGGAGCGCCGAGTGCCAAACCGGCGCGGACGGCACCGAGGAGGTGCTCGACGCCCTGGCGGCCGCCGGCCTCGGCTCGCTCCCGCCCGCCGCCCGCGACATCGTGCGCCGGGAGGTGGCCGGCCTGCTGCGGCGGCTGGACGGCCGCTGACGCCGCGCCACCCGGTACGTACCCCCGTCAGCCCGCCGGAGCGCGGCCGCATCGCAACGTCAGCAGCGCGACGTCGTCCAGACGCATGCCGTCCCGGGCGAACACGCCGAGCAGCTCGTCGGCGAGCCGGTCCAGGTCCGACGCGTCGGCCTGCCCGAGCCGGCTGGCGAGCGCCGCCATGGAGTCCTCCAGGTCCTCGCCCGGCGTCTCGATCAGGCCGTCGGTGTAGAGGACGACCGTCAGGCCCTCGGTGAGCGGCACGCTGGTGACGGGGAACTCGGCGTCCGGGTCGATGCCCAGCAGCGGACCGGGCCGCACATCCGCGACGCGGGTGGTGCCGTCCGGCAGGCGGAGCACGGGCGGCGGGTGACCGGCGCTGGCCATCAGCAGCCGGCCCTCGGCGAAGTCGAGCCCGGCGCACAGACAACTGGTGAACAGGTCCGGCTCCAGGTCGGTCAGCAGCCGGTTGGTGGCGGCCAGCACCTGGTCCGGTGCCTCGCCGTGGGTGGCGTGGGCGTGCACACCGGTGCGCACCTGGCCCATCAGCGCGGCCGCGGCGGCGTTGTGCCCCTGGACGTCACCGATGACGGCGGCCGCGGTCTTGTCGCTGAGCCGCAGCAGATCGTAGAAGTCGCCGCCGATGTCCATGCCCCGGGTGGCGGGCAGATAGCGGGCGGCGACCCGCAGCCCGTCCACCGCGGGCAGCGCCCGGGGGAGCAGCGCCTGCTGCAGCCCGTGTGCCAGGGCGTGCTTGGTGTCGTACAGCCGGGCCCGGTCCAGCGCCTGGGCGATCAGACCGGCCAGCGATGTCATCACCGCACGCTCCTCGGCCGGGAACTCGCGCGGTTGGTCGTAGGACAGGATGCAGCAGCCGACGGGGCGGCCCGAGATGATCAGCGGCAGAAACGCCCAGGCCTGCTTGCCGCTGATCAGCGGCGCCTCGGGGTAGATGCGCCGCATCTCCTCCGGGTGGGTGAAGAACGCGGGGACACCGGTGGCCAGGGCCCGGCCCGCCGGGGTGAGGTCGGTGTCCACGGGCAGGCCGTCCAGACGCTCGACGACATGCCGGGGGTAACCGCGATGCCCGCTGATGTCGAGCCGGCCCGCCTCGGCCATCGACAGCACCAGCCCCTGGGCGCCGAAGGCGGGCATCACCTGGTCGGCGACCAGATCCACCACGTCCTGGACGCCGACCACCTCGGTCAGCGCCGCCGCCATGTGCGTGAGCTGGTACAGCGGGCCCACCCGGGCATGGGGGTCGGCGGGCGGGGCCCGCAGCGGAGGCGCACCGGAGGCGTAGGAGTCGCTGGGGACGATGCGGACACTGATCCCGCTGGCGTCCGGGTAGAGGAAGAAGTCCAGCCACTGGTCCGGCGGGCGGCACGCCGTGAACGACACCGGCTGGCGGGTGATCACCGCGGCCCGGTAGCGGTCCTCGTACCGCGGATCGTCCAGCCACGGCAGGGTCAGCCACGGCTGCGTGCCCAGCAGCTGCCCCGCGTCGCGGCCCACCAGCCGCCCGGCACCCGAACTGACGAAGGTGAACCGGCCCTCCAGGTCCAGCGCGCAGCTGCCGCCCGGCAGGCGTTCGGCGAAGTCGGCTGCGGCACTCGCCGGCACCGTCGGCCCGGCCGCGTACGGCAGGACGCGCGGCCGCCCGGGGGAGGCGGGGGCCCGTGCTTGTCCGGCGGCCTCCTCCTCCAGGACGCGGGCCAGACGACGGCAGCTGGACAGGATGTGGTGGCACTCCCGTTCGCCCATGAGGGACGGCCGGGAGGCGGGCCACATCAGCAGCAGCGAGCCCCAGGTCCGGGTGCCCGTCAGCGGTGCGGCCGCCAGCGCCAGCGGGTAGGGCAGCGCCGCCGCGGTGCGCGGATAGCGCTGCGCCAGCTCGCCCTTGCTGCCGACCCACACCAGGTGCTCCGCGCGGACCGCCTCCGCGACCGGCGCCGGAGCGGCCAGCGAGACCGTGGTCCACGGCGTGGCGAACTCGGCCGGCACCCCGGCCAGCACCCCGAGCCGCAGCATCCGCCCGTCCGGCGTGAGCAGGTAGAGCGCGCCGAGGGACGCGCCCGTCCGGCGCACCGTCTCCGCGAACACGGCGTCGAGCGCGCCGACACCCGGGACCGGTTCACCCGCGCTCGCCATGCGGCACCTCCCGCCGGCCCCGGCCGTCACAGACGGCCATGCCGGACTTCACTCCTACGCAGGACGCTACGCCTCAGCGCCCCGGCGAGCACCCCGTCCGGACGCCTCCTCCCGGCGCCCTCGCCGGAGGCGGGCTCACGACCTCGTTGGGGCGTTCAGCCGCAGTACGACTCGAGGGTGCCGCGGCGCCGCACATCGAGCGTGGCGCAGTGGAACGAGCCGCCGAACGGCGCGTAGTGCAGCAGGTCGCAGGGGATCGGCTCGAAGCCCCACTTCTCCAGGGCGCGCAGCATGCCCGTGTGATGCCGTTCGGCGATCACCCGCTTGTCGTCGACCATCAGCACGTTCATGCTGAGCCACTTGCCGCACATCGAGGTGACCCTCAGCAGCGGATCGGAGACCGGCTCCGGCTCCGGTGCGACCAGCACGTCCCAGGAGCGCAGCACGTCGGGCAGCCGGTCGACGTCGATGTACTCCGGATTGACCAGCACCTTGCCCGGCGCCAGCAGCACGAACGTGGTGTCGATGTGCATGGGGGTGCGGCAGCGGCTCTCGATCTCGTGGATCCGGTACTCCGGCCCGAGATGCCGGCGCAGCCACTCGATCCCCATGCGATTGGTGACATTGCTCCGGGTGACGAAGAGATCCCGTCCGGCGCGCACGAAATCCGCGGCGTCGAAGACCGGCTCGAACTCGGTGAGGATGTACCGCATCGGCTCACCCGGTTTCGGAACGCGGAAACCGGGGTCGAAGAGTTCATCGGTGAGCTGCGGCTTGGGAGCGGACGTCCAGCGCGCACCGCGCCGGAAGTAGTCCTTCAGGATCGGCCGGTAGGAATGCGTCTCGAAATACCGGCACGGCCATGCCATCGGGGTCTCGATGATCTCGTCACCGATCACCAGCATGCTGTCGCGCGGGCAGCTGTTGCAGAAACCCCGCGACGACCAGTCCGGGGTGGCGAAACGCTTGCGGTGATCCACCGGATCCGGGCGCCGGACCGTGACACCCAGCCCTTCCAGCAGGGACACGAACTGATCGAGCTCCGCCTGCGCCCGCTCGATGAGCTTCCGGGGATAAGCGAAACCGGCGGTGAGGCCCTGCAGCCGCGCCGCCCACGGAGGAATGTTGCACCGCACCACCGGATGATTCGAGGGGATCGTCGCACCGTCCAGACGGCCGACGATGATTTCCTCCAGCGGATCCCACTCGTTGTGGGACCAGACCGGTGACACGACGGGTTCCGCTGCCTCAGCGGAAATCTCGGATCTCGCCACCACCGACATGCTGAAACCACTTTCGACACAGGAGTCAGTCACTCAATATAGCGAAAGTATTACTCATGGTGAACGCCCTTGCCTGGGTACCCACGGAGAGCGGAGTCAACCGGTATCCGTCGATGCCGGCCCCGGCGCCGGCCGGGTCACTGCGCGTCCGGTGCGTCCGGGGCCGCCGAGGTGATGTGGGTCAGCACGCACTGCCGGCGTCCGTCCCGTTTGACGAACACGTCCGTCGTCCATTCGTCGGCGTCCTGGCGGACGCCCCGGTGATGAGCCGTGTTCGTCACCCGCGCCGTGACGACCGCCGTGTCGCCGTACACCCGGACCCGCGGACGGCTCACCGCGTCCATCGCCGAGTGGGCGAGGTCCCCGGACTCCACCAGGGACAGGAAACGCTCCTTCGAGGTGACCCCCGGCTCCGAGACGATCACCACTCGCCGGCCATGAAGCGCGCGATGCGCTCCGCGTCGTCGGCGACGATGGCCGCCGCCCAGTCCCGCTCCTGGGCGACCAGCCGGTCCCCCTCGGCGTCCTGTTCCCGCTCCGCCATCGTCTCGGTCCGCCGCTCAGTCGACCGGCCAGGTGTGCACCGGAGCGTTGAGATGCATGTAGTCGATGTACTGCCGGGTCATCCGGCGCAGCGCCTCGTGCCGTCCGCAGTGCTCCGTCTCGTCGATGTGATGGAACACCTCCTTCTGCCACACCGCGCCGTTGCGCCCGGTGACACAGCGCTGCTCGATGATGCCGAGCAGCGGCTCCCGCCAGGCCGCGTCCATGCCCGAGCGTTCCAGACCCAGGTGGGCCAGCGGCAGCAGCCGCCGCAGCACCAGTTCGGTCACCGGCACCTCGCCCACGCCCGGCCAGTACAGCAGCGCCTCGATGCCCTGCCGGGCCGCCGTGTGCAGGTTGTCCTCGGCCGCCGAGAAGGACATCCGCGACCACACCGGCCGCTCCTCCTCGACCAGCGCCCGGGTCAGCCCGTAGTAGAACGCGCCGTTGGCGAGCGTGTCGGCCACCGTCGGCCCCGCGGGCAGCACCCGGTTCTCCACCCGGACATGCGGCTTGTCGTTGGCGACCGCGTACACCGGACGGTTCCAGCGGTAGATGGTGCCGTTGTGCAGGGTCAGCTCGCCCAGCTCCGGGATGTCGCCCCGATCGAGCGTCTCCATCGGGTCCTCGTCCTCGCACAGCGGCAGCAGGGCCGGGAAGTAGCGCAGATTCTCCTCGAAGAGATCGAAGACGCTGTTGATCCAGTGCTCCCCGAACCACACCCGGGGCCGCACCCCCTGCACCTTGATCTCCTGCGACCGGGTGTCGGTGGCCTGTTCGAACAGCGGGATGCGCGTCTCGTGCCACAGCTCCTTGCCGAACAGGAACGGCGAGTTGGCCGCCAGGGCCACCTGGATCCCGGCGATCGCCTGGGCCGCGTTCCAGTAGTCCGCGAACTGCTCGGGAGGCACCTGGAGGTGGAACTGTGTGCTGGTGCAGGCGGCCTCCGGGGTGATGCTGTCCGCGTAGGTCCGCAGCCGGTCGGGGCCGTCGATCTCGATGTGCAGATCCTCGCCGCGTGCGGCGAAGATCTGGTCGTTGAGCAGCCGGTAGCGCGGATTCTCCGACAGCGCCGCCTCGCCGGCGTCCTCCTGCCGCAGCGTGGGCAGGATGCCGGACATGATCAGGTGCGCGCCGATCGTCCGGGCACGCTCCTCGGCGTGGTTCAGCGCGGCGCGGATCTCCCTCTCCCAGTCGTCGGGGCCGCCCGCGGTGAGCCTGCGGGGCGCGATGTTGATCTCCAGGTTGAACCGGCCCAGCTCGGTGTCCCAGGCCGGGTCGGCGATCGCATCCAGCACATCGCTGTTGCGCATCGCCGGCTCCGCCCGGTCGTCGACCAGGTTCAGCTCGATCTCCAGCCCCACCTGGGGCCGCTCGGCCTCGAACCGCGCATCGCGCAGCATCTGGGCGAACGCGTCGAGACACTCCTGCATCTTGATCCGGTACCGGCGGCGGTCCTCGCGCGTGAACACCAGTGCCGGGACATCCCGTCCCATGGGTCAGCCTCCCGGCCCTCGTCCTGCGGACATCTGTCACCCCAAGCGTCGCACCACCGACCGGCTCCGACCACCAGACGGAAGCCCCGCCCCCGAAGATGCGCGCGAAGGCCCCCGGCCGGTGGGGGAGCACCGGCCGGGGGCCTTCAGGGGCGGCGTAGACCGCTGGCGATCGGGTGCTGCAGGCGGGTGCCGCTCGCGGTCGGGTGCTGCAGGCGGGTGCCGCTGGCGGTCGGGTGCTGCAGGCGGGTGCCGCTG
>NZ_BAAAIZ010000026.1:3718-13088 GCF_039526425.1 Streptomyces thermospinosisporus | reverse complement strand
CTCCTCACCGGCACCGGCACCCGTGCCGACCGGCGGGAGCACGGCCGTCTCGTCGGCCGCCCCCGGCGGGACGGACGGCTTGGGCAGCTGCGCGGTCGTCTCGGCCTCGGGGGCACCGCCGGATTCCCCGTTCTCCCGCTCCTCCGGCACCTTCCGGAGGACGGTCGTGGCGTCCGAGGCACCGCTGCTCGAGGTGTCGGGAGCTCCCGCCGCGGGTGCGGCGCCGGCGGCCGGGTTCTGCGGGCCCGCCTGGGCCGCGGCGGCAGCCGCCTCGGCGAGACGCCGGGCCTCCTCGGCCCGCTGCAAAGCCTCCTCGGCCTTGCGCTGCTTCTCCCGGCGCTGGGCCTCGGCCTCGGCGCGCAGCCGGGCCTCCTCCTCGGCCTGCTTGCGGCGGCGTTCCTCCTCGGCCTTGCGCCGGGCCTCCTCCTCCGCCCGGGCCTTCTCCTCGGCGAGGAGCCGCTGACGCTCCTCCTCCGCCCGGCGGCGGGCCTCCTCGGCGCGCCTGCGGGCCTCCTCGGCCTGCCGTTCGGCCTCGCGCCGCTGGGCCTCCTCCAGCTCGCGCCGCTTGCGTTCCTCCTCCTCGGCGCGCAGCCGCGCCAGCTGCTCCTGGCGCTCGCGTTCCAGGCGCTCCTCCTCGGCCTTGCGGGCCGCCTCCTCCTCGGCTCGCCGCCGGGCCTCCTCCTCGGCCTTGCGGCGCGCCTCCTCCCGGGCGGCGATCTCGGCCTCGGACAGCGGCAGCACCTGGTCGAGGCGGTGCCGGATGACGGTGGTGACCGCCTCCGGCTCCTGGCCGGCGTCGACCACCAGGTAGCGGCCGGGGTCGGCGGCCGCCAGCGTCAGGAAGCCGGCCCGGACGCGGGCGTGGAACTCGGCCGGCTCGGACTCCAGCCGGTCCGGTGCCTCCGTGAACCGCTCGCGCGCCGTCTCGGGCGCCACGTCGAGCAGCACGGTGAGGTGGGGGACCAGCCCGTCGGTGGCCCAGCGGTTGATCCGGGCGATCTCGGTCGGCGACAGGTCCCGCCCGGCGCCCTGGTAGGCGACCGAGGAGTCGATGTAGCGGTCGGAGATGACCACGGCGCCGCGCTCCAGGGCGGGGCGCACCACGGTGTCGATGTGCTCGGCGCGGTCGGCGGCGTAGAGCAGCGCCTCCGCGCGGTGCGAGAGGCCGGCGCTGGAGACGTCCAGCAGGATCGACCGCAGCCGCTTGCCGACCGGCGTGGCACCGGGCTCGCGGGTGAGGACCACCTCGTGGCCCTTGGCCCGGATCCACTCGGCCAGCGCCTCGGCCTGGGTGGACTTGCCCGCGCCGTCGCCGCCCTCCAGAGCGATGAAGAAGCCGGAGGAGGCGGTCCGCGGCTCCGGGTCGTCGCCGCCGCGCAGGGCGTCCCGCAGATCGTGGCGGAGCGGTACCCCGGAGCGGTCGTCGACCTTGGCCAGCACCAGCGCGGCCACCGGCAGCAGCAGCGCGCCCACCAGCATCAGCGTGAAGGCGGCCCCGCCGTGCGCGAAGACGAACCGGCCGTTCTCCAGGCGGTGCGGTCCGATGCCCGCGGCCACCACCGGGGCGGTCACCGCGCCGAGCGCCACGAAGACCCGCACCACCGCGTGCAGGTGCTCCGTCGTGCGGGTGCGCCGCTGCTCCTCGGCCTCCTGGTCGAGCAGCGTGTGCCCGGCGTTGGCGGCCACGCCCGCGCCGGTGCCGGCCAGCGCCATGATCAGCAGCACGCTGGTGACGTCCGGCACCAGTCCGGCGGCGAGCAGGGCGACGCCGGTGAGGGCGAGGGCCAGCGCCAGCAGGCGGCGCCGGGACAGGGCGGGCAGCAGGGAGGGCGCGGTGCGGATGCCGACGACCACGCCTCCGGTCAGCGCGCCCACCATCAGGCCGTAGAGCACGGGGCCGCCGCCCAGGTCCTTGGCGTGCAGCACCGCGACCGCGACGGCGGCCGAGATCGCGGCGGAGACGGAGGCGCAGGCGAACACCAGCAGCGGTATGGCGCCGGTGCGGCCCTTGTCGCTTCCGGTGGTGCTCCTGGGCCGGCGCAGCCCCTCCAGCGGGGACCGGGCGCGGGGCGTGCGGGTGTCGGGCAGCTCGAGGAAGGTCAGCACGGACAGCGAGGCGGCGAACAGCCCGGCGGCGACATAGGAGGCGAGGGCCGCCTGGTGCTGGCCGAACCAGGCGATGCCGGTGCCCAGCAGATTGTTGAGCAGCGCGGCCACGACGAGGGTGAGCGCGGCCAGCGGCACCGCCACGAAGCCGGTGCGCAGGGACAGGCGGCGCAGCGCGTCCATGTGGTCGGGCAGTGGCCGGATCGATGCGCCCTCCGGGGGCGGGCCGGGCAGCAGCGCGGGGGCCGCGCTCTCGCGGCAGACCGTCCAGAACCGCTCGGCCACCGACGCCACGAAGGCGGTGATGAGCAGGACGGCCGGGGCGTTGCCGGGCGTCCAGTCGATCCACAGGGGCGCGACGATCAGCAGCGCGGCCCGCACGCCGTCCGCGCCGATCATGGTCCAGCGCCGGTCCAGCGGGCCGTCCTGCGAGGTGAGCGAGGTGAGCGGGCCCAGGAGCACGGCGCCGAACAGCAGCGTGGCGAGGATGCGCACCGCGAAAACGGTCGCCACTGCGAACGCCACGCCCCGGTAGCCGCCGCCGAAGGAACCGGCGGCGACCGCCGCCTGGACCATGAGCAGGACCAGCACCAGAAGGGCGAGGGTGTCGCCGACACCGCCCACCAGCTGCGCGCTCCACAGCCTCCTGAGCTGCGGCCGGCGCAGCAGCGCTCGGACAGCGCGCTCACGGGAGTCCGCGACCAGGGCGTCGTCGGGGGCCGGTTGAGGGGCCGTTGGCTGCTCGGCTCGCGTCATGCTTTCAGCCTATCGGCCCGGGCCGACAGCCCGGGCCGGGATGCCTGACATGCACACGCCCCGACATCGAAGTGTTGCCGGGGCGTTCGCATGTCGAACCCGGGCGAAGCACCGCACCGCAACGCGGACGGAGCAGCGCGTTCCGGCGGGCACCGCAACACGGACAGAGCAACGGTCCCGGCGGGCGCCGCGCCACGGACGGAGCAGCGGTTTCCGGCCGCGCTCCTGAAAGGGCCTCAGCCCTCCTCGAAGAGCCTCAGCCCTCCTCGAAGAGCCTCAGCCCACCTCGGAGAGCCTCAGCCCTCCGCGCCGCCCGCCGTGTCCGCGGCCGTGTCCTTGGCCGCGGCCGAGGCGCTCGCCGTCTTCTTGGCCGCCGAGGTCTTCTTCGCCGTGGTCTTCTTCGCGGCCGTCTTCTTCGCCGGGGCCTTCTTGGCCGCCGTCTTCTTGGCGGTCGCCTTTTTCGCGGTCTTCTTCGCCGTCTTCTTGGCGGGTCCCTTGGCCCGCTTCTCCGCGAGCAGCTCGAAGCCCCGCTCCGGGGTGATCGTCTCCACGCTGTCGCCGGAGCGCAGCGTCGCGTTGGTCTCCCCGTCGGTGACGTACGGGCCGAAGCGGCCGTCCTTCACCACGACCGGCTTGCCGCTGACCGGGTCCTCGCCCAGCTCCTTCAGCGGCGGCTTCGCGGCCGCCCGGCCACGCTGCTTGGGCTGGGCGTAGATCGCCTGCGCCTCCTCCAGCGTGATCGTGAAGATCTGCTCCTCGGACTGCAGCGACCGCGAGTCCGTGCCCTTCTTCAGATACGGGCCGTAGCGGCCGTTCTGCGCGGTGATCTCCTGGCCGTCGGTGTCGACGCCGACCACCCGCGGCAGCGACATCAGCTTCAGGGCGTCCTCGAGCGTCACCGTGTCCAGGGACATCGACTTGAAGAGCGAGGCCGTGCGCGGCTTGACCGCGTTCTTGCCGGTCTTCGGGGTGCCCTCGGGGAGGATCTCGGTGACGTACGGGCCGTAGCGGCCGTCCTTGGCGACGATCGTGTGCCCGGTGGCCGGGTCGGTGCCCAGCTCCCGCTCGCCGCTCGGCTTGGCCAGCAGCTCCTCGGCCAGCTCGACCGTCAGCTCGTCCGGCGGCAGGTCGGCCGGGATGTCCGCCCGCTGGTGCTGCTCGCTGTCCTTCTCGCCGCGCTCGATGTACGGGCCGTAGCGGCCGACCCTCACCACGATGCCGTTGCCCACCGGGAACGACGACACCTCGCGGGCGTCGATGGCGCCCAGGTCGGTCACCAGCTCCTTCAGGCCGCCCAGGTGGTCGCCGTCGCCGTTGCCGGCCTCGGCGGCGCCGCCGTTGTCCCGGCCCTCGCCGAAGTAGAACCGCCTCAGCCACGGCACGGCCTGCGCCTCACCGCGGGCGATGCGGTCGAGGTCGTCCTCCATCCTGGCGGTGAAGTCGTAGTCGACGAGCCGGCCGAAGTGCTTCTCCAGCAGGTTGACCACGGCGAAGGACAGCCAGGACGGCACCAGGGCCGTGCCCTTCTTGAACACATAGCCGCGGTCCAGGATCGTGCCGATGATCGACGCGTACGTCGACGGGCGGCCGATCTCCCGCTCCTCCAGCTCCTTGACCAGCGAGGCCTCGGTGTAGCGGGCCGGGGGCTTGGTGGCGTGCCCGTCGGCGGTGATCTCCTCGGCGGTCAGCTCGTCCCCTTCGGCGACCTGCGGCAGCCGGCGCTCGCGGTCGTCGAGCTCGGCGTTCGGGTCGTCGGCGCCCTCCACGTAGGCCTTGAGGAAGCCGTGGAAGGTGATCGTCTTGCCGGACGCGGTGAACTCGACGTCCCGGCCGTCGGCGGCGGTGCCGCCGATCTTCACGGTGACGGAGTTGCCGGTCGCGTCCTTCATCTGGGAAGCGACGGTCCGCTTCCAGATCAACTCGTACAGCTTGAACTGGTCACCGGTGAGACCGGTCTCGGCGGGCGTACGGAAACGGTCTCCCGAGGGGCGGATCGCCTCGTGCGCCTCCTGCGCGTTCTTCACCTTGGCCGCGTAGGTGCGCGGCTGCGGCGGCAGGTAGTCGGCTCCGTACAGCTGCGTGACCTGGGCACGGGCGGCGGCGACCGCCGTGTCGCTCAGGGTCGTCGAGTCCGTACGCATGTAAGTGATGTAGCCGTTCTCGTACAGCTTCTGCGCGATCTGCATGGTGGCCTTCGCGCCGAAGCCCAGCTTGCGGCTCGCCTCCTGCTGCAGCGTCGTCGTACGGAACGGCGCGTACGGCGAGCGGCGGTACGGCTTGGACTCCACCGACCGCACCGAGAACCGCGTGTTCTCCAGGGCGGCGGCGAGCGCGCGGGCGTTCGCCTCGTCGAGGTGGAGGATGTTCTCGCTCTTCAGCCGCCCCAGGGAGTCGAAGTCGCGGCCCTGGGCGATGCGCCGGCCGTCGACCGACTGCAGGCGGGCGACCAGCGACGACGGGTCGCTCGCGTCGCCGGGCCGGCCGGTCGCGAAGGTGCCGGTCAGGTCCCAGTACTCGGCGCTGCGGAACGCCATGCGCTCCCGCTCCCGCTCCACCACGAGCCGGGTGGCGACGGACTGGACACGGCCCGCGGACAGCCGGGGCATGACCTTCTTCCACAGGACCGGCGAGACCTCGTAGCCGTAGAGACGGTCGAGGATGCGGCGGGTCTCCTGGGCGTCGACCAGCTTCTGGTTGAGCTGGCGCGGGTTGGCCACGGCCTCCTGGATCGCGTCCTTGGTGATCTCGTGGAACACCATCCGCTTGACCGGGATCTTCGGCTTGAGGACCTCCTGGAGGTGCCAGGCGATGGCCTCTCCCTCGCGGTCCTCATCGGTGGCGAGGAAGAGTTCGTCCGACTCCTTCAGCAGGTCCTTGAGCTTCTTGACCTGGGCCTTCTTGTCGGCGTTGACCACATAGATCGGCTGGAAGTCGTGTTCGACGTCCACACCGAGCCGGCGGACCTCGCCGGTGTACTTCTCGGGCACCTCAGCGGCGCCGTTGGGAAGGTCGCGAATGTGTCCGACGCTCGCCTCGACGGTGTAGCCAGGGCCGAGATAGCCCTTGATCGTCTTCGCCTTGGCAGGCGACTCGACGATGACGAGTCGGCGGCCGCCCTTCGCGGTCTCGCTGGTCGGGGACAACTTCGCTCTTCTCTCCGGATCGACGCTGAGGCCTCCCCAGGGGGTCCTCCCGGGGCCTGGACATGGTGACGCTGCGGAGTGTGACGGTACATCCCGCCCCCGTGTCAAACGGGAAAAGCCCGCAACGGCCACTCGAACGGTAACCCGACTACCGCCGTTCCTGCCGCCCGGAGTGTCCGGAGCCTACGCCCCACAACGCGGAGCGCAACATTTCGGTTACCGGCCGCAACACCGGTTCGGTACCCCTCGCGCGGCCGCTCACAGGCGGCCGAGACACCACACCCCGAGGGCCAGAGAGATCACCGCGGCGAGGCCGGCGCAGGCGACGGATGCGACGGGACTCACACCGTGCGCGACCGGACGCCGCTGCCGTGCCCGGCTCACGGTCCACGCCAGCAACCCCGCCCCGAACAGGCAGAACACCGCCCCCGCGAAGATCGCCGCCCCACTCTCCATGACCGCCCGAGCCCTCCTCCCCGGTCCGCCCGCCGCCGACCGCTGCGCACCCTGCCACCCCCGGGCAGCCCCCGGCCGAACCCCGGGTGAACACGCGGGGACCACGCTCGGAGGACTCGGAGGAACGGGAGAGCGGGGCGGGGAGAAGGAAGCCAGCCCGGTACGAGGTCGAGAACGGCGCGAAAGTTTTCGCCAGGGGCACGTTTCGGCCGCCGAAATGGCCGGAGGAGGCGCCCGGTGACCTCCTGGCGGAGAGGTCGGGCCGGCCCTCCGTGACCCGCCCGCCGGGGTCAGCTCACCGGCTCGATGAAGCCCTGTTCGATCAGGAGGCGGATCTGGGCCGGTGTGCGGTCGCGGAGGACGACGGGGTCCTCGCCGAGGAGCTGGGCGATGGCGTCGAGGATGCGGCCGGCGCTCATGGAGCCGTCGCACACGCCCGCAAAGCCCGCGCCGACCGTGTCGACCTTGGTGGCCCGGCGCATCCCGCGGTTCTGGCGCAGCACGACATACTCCGGGTCCTCTGCGCCGGGGAGTCCCACCTGCTCCTGCACGACCTCGTCGGCCAGCCGGAAGCCCGCCTCCAGCAGGGCCGCGTCGTCGTGGGCGCGCAGATAGCCGAGCCGGTCGAAGTGCGCGCGGATCGTCTCGCCGAGCGGCTGCTCGACGGGGTGCGGCCAGTCCTCCACGGTGACCGACGGCACCGAGGAGCCGGTCTTGCGCAGCGTGATCCAGCCGAAGCCGACCGCCTTGACCTTGCGCGCCTCGAACTCGTCCAGCCACGCGTCGTACCGCGCCTGGTACTCGGCCAGGTCCCCGCGGTGGTCGCCCGCGTCCCTCAGCCACAGCTCCGCGTACTGGGTGACGTCCTGCTCCTCGCGCTGCACGATCCAGGCGTCGCAGCCGCGCGGCACCCAGGACCTGAGCCGGTCCTGCCAGTCCTCTCCCGCCACGTGCTCCCAGTTGGCGAGGAACTGGGCGAAGCCGCCCTCGTTCAGGCGGTCCCCCGCCTCGGAGACGAGGGTGCGGCACAGGTCGTCCCCCCTCATCCCACCGTCGCGGTAGGTGAGACGTGCACCCGGTGAGATCACGAAGGGCGGGTTGGACACGATCAGGTCGAAGGTCTCGTCGTGCCGCACCGGGGTGAACAGCGACCCCTCGCGCAGATCGGCCGCCGGGGCGCCGGACAGGGCGAGGGTCAGCGCGGTGATGTGCAGGGCCCGCGGGTTGACGTCGGTGGCGGTGACGCGCGTGGCGTGGCGGGCGGCGTGCAGCGCCTGGATGCCGGAGCCGGTGCCGAGGTCGAGCGCGGAGGCGACCGGGGTGCGCACCGTGATGCCGGCCAGCGTGGTGGACGCACCGCCGACGCCGAGCACGACCCCTTCCTCCCGGCTGCCGATCCCTCCGGCTCCGCCGACCGCGCAGCCCAGGTCGGACACGATGAACCAGTCCTCGCCGTCCGGCCCGCCGTAGGGCCGTACGTCCACGGTCGCGGCGAGCTCGTCCGCGCCGACGCGGGTCAGCCAGCCGTTCTCCAGGCAGAGCTCGACCGGCAGCACGTCCGCCAGGCGGGCCCGCGGCACGGGCTGCTGCAGCAGGAAGAGCCGGACCAGCGCCTCCAGCGGGGTGTCCCCGCGGGTCGCGCGCAGCGCCGGGACGGTCTCACTGCGGGCCAGCGCCGCGTACGCGGGGGCGCCGAGCAGGTCGAGCAGTCCGTCGGCGGTGAAGGAGGCAGCGAGCAGCGCCTCCCTCAGTCGCGCGGCGACATCGGGTCGATCGGACGAGGGCAGGGGCGGCAGACCGGCTTCACTCACGCACCCCATTGTGGCCGCCCGCCCCGGCGCCCGCGCCCCACCGTCCCGCGCACGGCGTGCGCCCCGTCGCCCCGCGCACGGCTCGCCCCGCGCACCGCTTGCCCCGCGCACCGCTTGCCCCGCGCACCGCTTGCCCCGCGCACGGCTTGCCCCGCGCACGGCTTGCCCCGCGCACGGCTTGCCCCGCGCACGGACCGGACGGCGCGGGGCTGTCGTTCCTCGGTTGTCCCTCGGTTGTCCCTCGGTTGTCCTTCAGCCGTTCCTCGGTCGTGTCCCTCCGTCGTCCGCCGGGTCGTCCGCTCGCTCGTCAGTCGCCGGAGCTGCCCGCCGAGGCTCGCCAGTCGCCGGAGGTGCCCGCCGAGGCTCGTCAGTCGCCGGAGGTGCCCGCCGAGGCGGTCACCGCCTGGCAGCTGGGCTGACGGGACATCGCCTCGCCGACCTCGCCCTCCTCCAGGTTCCGCAGGGCGTCGTTGCCGCTCTTGCTGAGCTTGTCCAGCTCGGTGGCGATGTCCTTCAGACCGTCGGCGAACTTCGCCTGGTCGTCGGTGTCCAGGCCGTCGACCTGCTTGCGCAGGGAGGCGTAGGCCGCGGAGATGCTGTTGAGCTCCTTGACCGCGTTCTGCTGCTTCTTCTCGCCGTCGTCGACGTTCGGCGGCCCGGCCTTCTCCACGGCGGCGCCGATCGCCTTGTACGCGTCGGACATGTCCTGGAAGGCCTTGGAGTCGGTCTTCTGGACCTCCTCCGGCGTGCTGTTGTCCGAGGTCTCCTTCTGGATGGCGGCGTTGGCGGACTCGATCTTCTTCGCCTGCGGCTGCACCGCGTCACAGACCTGCTTGGCCCAGGAGTCCAGCTCCTTGTTGGAGTCGTCGCCGCCGCATCCCGTCAGCGCCAGTACCAGTACCGCACCGCCGGACAGTGCGGCCGCGAGCTTCTTGTTCACCGGTTTGGTCCCTTCCATGGCTCTCGGCCCCGGAACATACACGCCACATGGGGGACACCTACCGGCCAAGCATCCCTTAAGACACGTTTATAACCATTTGCACCAAGCGAGAGAAGGCTCACGGCGACGGGCGCTCCGCGCACAGCACGGGCGGGCGG
>NZ_BAAAIZ010000026.1:0-3697 GCF_039526425.1 Streptomyces thermospinosisporus | reverse complement strand
CCCCGCCCGCACCTTGAGCTGCGGCTGGGGCTCCTCTCCCCGCGATTCCCGGCAGTTGCCTACGAAACCACCGCGGGATCGGCCGACTTGTGATCCGTCTCGGAGTTGCCTTCGTCACCCACGGCGATACCGCGCCGCTTGGACATGTAGACCGCGCCGATGATCACGATGATCGCGAGGACCGCGATCAGCACCCGCATGCCGACGCTCTTGTCGTCGCCGTAGGAGAAGTTGATGACCGCGGGCGCGATGAGCAGCGCCACCAGGTTCATCACCTTCAGCAGGGGATTGATCGCCGGACCGGCGGTGTCCTTGAAGGGGTCGCCGACGGTGTCGCCGATGACGGTCGCCGCATGGGCCTCGCTGCCCTTGCCGCCGTGATGCCCGTCCTCGACGAGCTTCTTGGCGTTGTCCCAGGCGCCACCGGAGTTGGCGAGGAACACCGCCATCAGCGTGCCCGCGCCGATCGCGCCCGCGAGGAACGCGCCGAGCGCGCCGACACCGAGGGTGAACCCGATGAAGACGGGCGCCATCACGGCGAGCAGACCGGGCGTGGCGAGCTCCCGCAGGGCGTCCTTGGTGCAGATGTCGACGACCTTGCCGTACTCCGGCTTCTCGCTGTAGTCCATGATCCCGGGCTTCTCGCGGAACTGCCGCCGCACCTCGAAGACCACCGAACCGGCCGACCGCGAGACCGCGTTGATCGCCAGCCCCGAGAAGAGGAAGACGACCGCCGCGCCCCCGATGAGACCGACGAGGTTGTTGGGCTGCGAGATGTCCATCATCAGGGTCATGGGCGCGCCCTCACCGCTGAGCTTCTCCCCCACGTCCCGCGCGCCGGTGGTGATGGCGTCCCGGTACGAGCCGAAGAGCGCCGACGCCGCGAGCACGGCCGTGGCGATGGCGATGCCCTTGGTGATGGCCTTGGTGGTGTTGCCGACCGCGTCCAGGTTGGTGAGCACCTGGGCGCCCGCGCCCTCGACGTCGCCGGACATCTCGGCGATGCCCTGGGCGTTGTCGGAGACCGGACCGAAGGTGTCCATGGCGACGATCACACCGACCGTGGTGAGCAGGCCGGTGCCGGCCAGTGCCACCGCGAACAGCGCCAGCATGATCGACGTACCGCCGAGCAGGAACGCCCCGTACACGCCGAGGCCGATCAACAGGGCGGTGTAGACGGCCGATTCCAGACCGACGGAGATGCCGCCGAGGACGACGGTGGCGGGTCCGGTGAGCGAGGTCTTGCCGATGTCCCTGACCGGGCGCCGGCTGGTCTCGGTGAAGTAGCCGGTGAGCTGCTGGATCAGCGCGGCGAGCACGATGCCGATGGCCACCGCGACCAGTGCGAGGATGCGCGGGTCGCCGTCCTTGGCCTGGATCGCCGTGTCGGTGGCGCCGTCGAGGTCGGCGTACGAGGACGGCAGATAGCTGAACACCGCGATGGCGACCAGGACCAGGGAGATCACCGCGGAGATGAAGAAGCCGCGGTTGATCGCGGTCATGCCGCTACGGTCGGCGCGCCGCGGGGCCACCGCGAAGATGCCGATCATCGCGGTGAGCACGCCGATCGCCGGGACGAGCAGCGGGAGGGCCAGTCCTGCGTCACCGAACGCCGCCGAGCCGAGGATCAGCGCGGCCACCAGCGTCACGGCGTACGACTCGAACAGGTCGGCCGCCATGCCCGCGCAGTCGCCGACGTTGTCGCCCACGTTGTCGGCGATGGTCGCGGCATTGCGCGGGTCGTCCTCCGGAATGCCCTGCTCGACCTTGCCGACCAGGTCGGCGCCGACGTCGGCGGCCTTGGTGAAGATGCCGCCGCCGACACGCATGAACATCGCGATCAGCGCGGCCCCGAGACCGAATCCCTCCAGCACCTTCGGCGCGTCCGCTGCGTACACCAGCACCACGCAGGAGGCGCCCAGCAGGCCGAGACCGACGGTGAACATGCCGACGACACCGCCGGTACGGAAAGCGATCTTCATCGCTCTGTGGGATACGTCGGTGAGATCCTTTTCCGGCTCGCCCGGTGCCGGGGTCGCCTCACGAGCCGCCGCGGCGACACGCACATTGCTCCGTACGGCGAGCCACATGCCGATATAGCCGGTGGCCGCCGAGAACGCCGCTCCGATCAAGAAGAACACCGACCGCCCGGCACGCTGATTCCAGTCGTCCGCGGGCAGCAGCATGAGCAGGAAGAAAACGATCACGGCGAATACGCCGAGCGTCCGCAGCTGGCGGGCCAGATAGGCATTGGCGCCCTCCTGGACCGCCGCGGCGATCTTCTTCATGCTGTCGGTGCCCTCGCCGGCCGCGAGTACCTGGCGCACCAGGACGCCCGCGACCACCAGTGCCGCCAGTGCCACGACGCCGATGACCACCACGAGAACGCGGTTGTCGTCGGTCAGCACGGCGGCTGCGAGGGATGTGGTGTGGCCCGACTGAGGTGAGATGGAAAGCCCCGCCATTCGTCCTCCTTGACGCTTGGGCTGAGCTCAAGATGTGGACGGGATTGTAGGTACCGGAACCTGATCAAAACAGAGCGCAGGAAATGTAAATGGCCCGCCTGGTAATGCCCCGAAGGCATTTACTTGACCTCATCACTATCGATTGATTGATCGTGAATGAATTCACGCGATCAATCGCACAGAGACCACTGTAAGCGCGGGAGATGACACCCGCACATGCCGAAGGGCCCCACGAGTGGGGCCCTTCGTGAAGAGTTGGCTGTTCGGGTGAACCGGGCGGGGTGACGGCCGGCCGGGGAATGCCCGGTCAGTCGATCTCCGTGGGCGGCGGCGTGGTGGGCCACCGCATGCGGATCGAACCGCCGTGCTCCCCGGCGCTCACCTCCACGTCGTCGACGAGGCCGCTGATGACCGCGAGGCCCATCTGGTCCTCCTCGACCTCCGCGTCACCGCCGGAGCCGCTCGCGGAGCCCGACCCTCCGGGGACCGCGTGGGGCGCCTCGTCGCCGACCTCGATGGAGAACTGCTTCTCCTCCTCGATCAGCAGCACCTTCACGGGTGCCGAGATTCCGCCGGCCTGGTGCAGTCCGACGGCCCGTGAGCACGCCTCTCCGACGGCGAGCCTGACCTCGTCGAGGACGGCCTCGTCCACTCCGGCCCTGCGCGCCACTGCCGCCGCCACCAGCCGGGCGGTCCTGACATGCTCGGGCAGCGCGCTGAAGCGGAGTTCAACGGTGGCCATGCATCCCCCTCGCAACTTCGGGCGTGCTGCGGGGAGACCGGGCCGCCTTCATGCCCGGTCCCCGCCTGCTTGGCTTCTCCCGCCCGGGCGCGCCGGCCCGGGCGCGATGGTCAGTCGGTGGCCGCAACCGCTTCCTCGACCGAGGAGTGGATCGGGAACACCTTGGTGAGGCCGGTAATGCGGAAGATCTTGAGAATGCGCTCCTGGTTGCACACCAGACGCAGGGAGCCCTCGTGGGCACGCACCCGCTTCAGGCCGCCGACCAGCACGCCGAGACCGGTGGAGTCGAGGAAGTCCACGCCTTCCATGTCGACGACAAGGTGGAAATTGCCGTCGTTCACCAGCTCGACCAGCTGCTCGCGCAGCTTGGGCGCGGTATATACGTCGATTTCGCCACCGACCCTGACGATCGTGCGATCGCCGATGGTCTCGGTCGACAGGGACAGGTCCACGGATCCTCCAGCACCTTGCTATCGAGCGGTCGCCCTCG
>NZ_BAAAIZ010000025.1:70227-71216 GCF_039526425.1 Streptomyces thermospinosisporus | reverse complement strand
GTGCGGCTGCTCGGGTGTGCCCTCGGAGCGGGGGAAGAACTCGTACCAGGACCCGTACAGCGCCCGCTCGCGCTCCACCAGCAGCGGCAGCGGGTCGCTGCTGGTGACCAGTTCCCGCAGCGGATGGCGGGCCAGCACCGCGTCCACCTCGGGCGTCAGCGCCGCCGCCAGCCGGGCGGACACCGGACGGCCCTCGTCGCGCAGCGCCGCCACCGCCGCGAGCAGCACCTCCCGCTCGTCCGAGCCGGGCACCCCGGCGGCCGCCCGCTCGTACAGCCGGGCCCCCTCCTCCAGCACCACCTCCGTGTCGATACCGGCCGGGATCTTGATCTGCGCATGGTGGCGCCAGGTGGTGACCGGGTCGCCCCAGCCCTCCACGTGGTACGTCCACAGGCCCGTGGCGTCGGGAGTGACCTCGGCACCCCACCGGTCGGTGCCCGGCGCCAGCTCCCGCATCGGCGTGAACGGCCCCGGCCGCCCCTCGGGGTCGGTCAGGACCACATTGGCGGCCACCGCGTCATGTCCCTCCCGGAACACGGTGGCCGAGATCTGGAACGTCTCGCCCGGGACCGCCTTGGCGGGGCGGCGGCCCTCGCGGACCATCGGGCGGACGTCCAGGACGGGTATCCGCCCCACCGAGGTGGCGGGTGCCGCGGACACGGGCTCCGGGGAGGGCGGGGGACCGGCGTCGGCCGGGCGCGCGGCAGGATCCGCGGTGCCGCGCCGGGACGGGGCTCTGCGGCCGGAGGGCGGGGGTGACGAGTGGTGCTTGGCGGGCATGACCGCTCCTGTCCGCGTCAACGGGGGTGGGCGGATGACTGTGGGGAGGTGGGTCCTGCGTGTCTTGCAGAGGTGTGTACCCGGAGGAGCCTTCCCACCCTCATCGGGTGGGCAATCCGCCACTTTGTTAACTACTCACGCGTATGTCGACACACAAGACCGGCCTCGTCCGGAAGGGGACGAGGCCGGTCCCGGTGAGCGCCCGCTCC
>NZ_BAAAIZ010000025.1:53700-70209 GCF_039526425.1 Streptomyces thermospinosisporus | reverse complement strand
GCGGGCGGCCCGGGCGCACCGGACCCGGCTACGAGGGCGGCACCTGCAGCAGCCGGTCGGGCGAGCCGAGCCCGCGGCCCTTCACCTTGCCCCGTGCGGCCTGCTTCACCAGCGCCTTCGCCACCTCGGCCGGGCCTGCCCGCCGGTGGTCGGCGAGGTACAGGGCCGCCGCCCCCGCGGCGTGCGGCGCCGCCATGGAGGTGCCCGAGTAGGTGGCCCGGGCGGTGTCGCCCGCGGCGGAGGCCGAGGTGATCGCCACCCCGGGGGCGAAGAGATCGACGGCCGAACCGGTGTTGGAAAAGGCCGGTTTCTTGTCCCGCCGGTCCGTCGCGCCGACCGTGATCGCCTGCCGCACGCTCGCCGGAGAGTACAGCGCGGCCGGACGGCCGTCGTTGCCCGCGGCGACCGTGTAGGTGACGCCGGAGGCGATGGAGGCACGTACGGCCGCGTTGAGCTGGGCGTTGTAGGTGCCGCCCAGGCTGAGGTTGGCCACGGCCGGCTTCTTCGCGTGCCGGGTCACCCAGTCGATGCCCGCGAGCACCTGCGCGGTGGTGCCCGCGCCGTTGCCGTCCAGGACCCGCACCGAGACGACCCTCGCCTTCTTGGCCACGCCGTGGCTGTGGCCGGCGACGATCCCGGCGACATGGGTGCCGTGGCCGTTGGCGTCCTGGGCGGTCCGGTCGTTCTGCACGAAGTCCCAGCCGTGCACCGCCCGGCCCGCGAGGTCCTTGTGCGAGGTGCGGATGCCGGTGTCGATCACATACACCGTGACGCCCGCCCCCGCGGACTCGGGCCAGGTGTAGCGCCGGTCCAGCGGCAGGCTGCGCTGGTCCACCCGGTCCAGGCCCCAGTTCGGCGGATCGCTCTGGGTGTGCTCCAGCGTCACCCGGCTGTCCTGCACCACCGAGGCCACCCGGGGGTCGGCCGCGAGCCGCCCGGCCGCACCGGCACCGGCCCGGATCGCGAAGCCGTTGAGCACCGTGCCGTAGGTGTGGCTGATTCTCGCCCCGTAGCGCTCGGCCAGCTCCTGTGCCGTCGCCGAGCGGGCGCCCGTCCCCTCCTTCAGCGTCACCAGATAGCTGCCGGTCACCGAGCCCGGTGCGCCGGCGCCGAGTATGCGTCCCTGCTCGGGTGCCGCGTGCGCGGGCAGGGCGGCGGCCGCGACCGCCGCGGCGGTCAGCACCGCCGTGCATCCCCCCACCCGGCGCAGACGCCCCGTTCGCGTCCGTGCCATGGTCCGAGTTCCCCTCCTCGACTCGGGCGTACGGCCCCGGTGAGCGCCCACTTCCGGCATCGCGGGCCGGTACACCGCCAGGGGGGTGTCCGCCGTGCCCCCACCCCCCTCGGACACCTCCGTGGGCAGCGTCTCGCGGCCGGCCGGGTGTCACAAGAACGCCCATGCGGGCGGAATCGGCCATATCCGGATGTGCCTGCCGTAGGCCGTTCAGGGCGAATGGAGGCATGCGGGCCGAGCACCCGGCTAGGGGGGTACTTCCCCCGGTACCGTCGGCAGGGACGGCGCGGCACACACCGCGTCCTTCCAGCGAACGCGCCGAGGTGGAATGTGAAGGCGATCCGTCGATTCACCGTCCGACCCGTTCTCCCCGACCCCCTCCGGCCCTTGAGCGACCTGGCCCGCAATCTGCGCTGGTCCTGGCACGCCGGCACCCGGGACCTGTTCGAGTCCGTCGACCCCGGACGCTGGGCGGCCGCCGGGCGCGACCCGGTGCGGCTGCTGGGCAGCGTGCCCCCCGCCCGCCTCGCCGAACTGGCCGAGGACCGCTCCTTCCTCGACCGCCTCGGCGCGGTCGTGGCCGACCTCGACGCCTACATGACCGGCGACCGCTGGTACCAGGCCCAGACCGACCGGTTGCCCGAGGCGATCGCCTACTTCTCCCCGGAATTCGGCATCACCGCGGCCCTGCCGCAGTACTCCGGCGGCCTCGGCATCCTGGCCGGCGACCACCTCAAGGCCGCCAGCGACCTCGGCGTCCCGCTCATCGGCGTCGGCCTGCTCTACCGGCACGGCTACTTCCGCCAGTCGCTGTCCCGCGACGGCTGGCAGCAGGAGCACTACCCGGTGCTCGACCCGCACGAGCTGCCCCTCGTCCAGCTCGAGGAGCCCGGCGGCACCCCCGCCCAGGTGCCGCTCGCCCTGCCCGGCGGCCGTCTGCTGCACGCCCGGATCTGGGTCGCCCAGGTCGGCCGCGTGCCGCTGCTGCTGCTGGACTCCGACGTCGAGGAGAACGACCTCGGCGAACGCCAGGTGACCGACCGGCTCTACGGCGGCGGCAGCGAGCACCGGCTGCTGCAGGAGATGCTGCTCGGCATAGGAGGGGTCCGGGCGGTGCGCACCTACTGCCGGCTCACCGGGCACCCCGAACCGGAGGTGTTCCACACCAACGAGGGCCACGCCGGCTTCCTCGGTCTGGAACGCATCGCCGAACTGCGCGCCCAGGGGCTGGACTTCGACTCCGCGCTGGAGGCGGTCCGGGCGGGCACCGTGTTCACCACCCACACCCCCGTGCCGGCCGGCATCGACCGCTTCGACCGCGAGCTGGTCGCCCGGCACTTCGGCCCGGGCGCCGAACTGCCCCACATGGAGGTCGACCGCATCCTCCGGCTGGGCATGGAGACCTACCCGGGCGGCGAGCCCAACCTGTTCAACATGGCGGTGATGGGCCTGCGCCTGGCCCAGCGCGCCAACGGCGTCTCCCTGCTGCACGGCCAGGTCAGCCGGGAGATGTTCGCCGGGCTCTGGCCGGGCTTCGACCCGGAGGAGGTGCCCATCACCTCCGTCACCAACGGGGTGCACGCGGCCACCTGGATGGCGCCCGAGGTGTTCCGGCTCTGCGCCCGGCAGATCGGCCCCGAGCGCGCCGAGGAGGCGCTGAGCCTCGGCGACTCCGACCGCTGGGACTCCGTCGCCGACATCCCCGACCAGGACATCTGGGATCTGCGCCGCAACCTGCGCGAGCTGCTGGTGATGGAGGTGCGCGAGCGGCTGAGGGCCTCCTGGCGGCAGCGCGGCGCGCACAGCGCCGAGCTGGGCTGGATCGACCGCGTCCTCGACCCGGACGTGCTGACCATCGGCTTCGCGCGGCGCGTGCCGTCGTACAAGCGGCTGACGCTGATGCTGCGCGACAAGGACCGGCTGATGGACCTGCTGCTGCACCCGGAGCGGCCGGTGCAGATCGTGGTCGCGGGCAAGGCGCACCCGGCCGACGACAGCGGCAAGCGGCTGATCCAGGAGCTGGTCCGCTTCGCCGACGACCCGCGGGTGCGCCACCGCATCGTCTTCCTGCCCGACTACGGCATGGCGATGGCGCAGAAGCTGTACCCCGGCTGCGACATCTGGCTCAACAACCCGCTGCGCCCGCTGGAGGCGTGCGGCACCAGCGGGATGAAGGCCGCGCTCAACGGATGCCTCAACCTGTCCGTGCTGGACGGCTGGTGGGACGAGTGGTACCAGCCCGACTTCGGCTGGGCCATCCCCACGGCCGACGGCGCCGGCACCGACCCCGACCGGCGCGACGACATAGAGTCGGCGGCGCTGTACGACCTGCTGGAGCAGCGGATCACGCCCCGCTTCTACGAGCGCGGGGAGAGCGGGCTGCCCGACCGGTGGATCGAGATGGTGCGCCGGACGCTGAGCCTGCTCGGGCCCAAGGTGCTGGCGGGCCGCATGGTCCGCGAGTACGTGGAGCGGCTGTACGCGCCGGCCGCGCGCGCCCACCGCGCCATGGACCCCGACTCGGCGCGGGAGCTGGCCGAGTGGAAGGCGCGGGTGCGCTCCGCCTGGCACGGCGTGACCGTCGACCATGTGGAGACCTCGGCGACCCCGGCCACCGCGGAACTGGGCTCCACCCTGGCGCTGCGGGTGCGGGTCGGGCTCGGCGCGCTCGGCCCGGACGACGTGGAGGTCCAGGCGGTGGCCGGCCGGGTGGACGAGGAGGACCGCATCACCGACGGCACCCCCGTGCCGCTGAAGCCCGCGGGCGCCCCCGACCAGGACGGCCGCTGGGTCTACGAGGGCCCGCTCACGCTGGACCGCACCGGCCCCTTCGGCTACACGGTGCGCATCCTGCCCTCCCATCCTCTCCTCGCCTCCGGAGCGGAGCTGGGCCTGGTGGCGGTCCCGGCGGAGGACGTCACGGACGGCGGGGGACTGCTGATGCGGTGAGCGGGGGTGCCGGGGAACGAGGTTGCCGGCCGGTCCCGGGGGCTCAGTCCTCGAGGCCGGCGGTGCGCATCCTGCCCTCCCATCCTCTCCTCGCCTCCGGAGCGGAGCTGGGCCTGGTGGCGGTCCCGGCGGAGGACGTCACGGACGGCGGGGGACTGCTGATGCGGTGAGCGGGGGCGCCGGGGAACGAGGTTGCCGGCCGGTCCCGGGGGCTCAGTCCTCGAGGCCGGCGGTGGCCAGGCGGCGGAGGGTCTTGCCGCAGCGGCGGGCGTAGGCGGTCTGGAAGGCGCGGGTGGCCGGGCCGCCCGCGCGGGTGTACCAGCGGGCCGGCCTGCTGAACGCCTCGACGGTCAGCCAGACCGTGCCGTCGCCCGTGCGGTCCACCACGAACGACTCCTCCCCGCTCTCCGGGTGACCGGCCAGCGTGCCGTACGCCCAGCCCGCCTTCCGGTGCTCCTCCAGCGTCCAGACGACCCGGCAGGGCGCCTTCACCACACCGGCGAGAGTGATCGTGACGTCGACACCGGGCGCGGCGCGGTCGGCGGCGGCGTCCACCCCCACGCCCAGTTCCCGGTGGAGTTCCCAGGTGAGCAGTGCCTCGGTGGCCCGGCGGAACACCTCCTCGCCCTCACCGAGCCGGGTGCGGACGTGCATCGGGTGGAAGCCCGGCGGGCAGAACCCCGCTTCCCGGGTCGCGCCGACGTGGTCGTAGGTGAAGTCCGCAACAGACATGCGACCCAAGCCTAGAGCGGTGCCCCCGCCCTGGAGGAAGGCGGGGGCACGGCTACCGGCCATGAGACCCGTGATCGGGCTCCCGATTTACGGGAAGGTGAGCTTCCAGCTGTCGATGTAGCCGGTGTCGCGGGACCAGTTGTCCTGCACCCGCAGCTGCCAGACGCCGTTGGCGGTCTCGGAGGAGGCGTTCACCGTGTAGGTGGTGTCGATGTCGTCCGAGCTGCCGCCGGTGCCGTAGTCCTTCAGCGTGTACACCGTGCCGCTGGGGCCGACCAGCTGCACCCGGAGGTCACCGATGTAGGTGTGCACGATCTTCACGGCCACCTGGAGGTTGGACGGGGCGTTGCCCGACCGGCCGGAGACGGTGATCGGGGAGGAGACGGCGGCGCCCCGGTCCGGGATCGCCACGTCGCCGGTGTTCTCGAACGAGGTGCCGCCACCGCCGCCGTCACCGGGGCGGGAGCCCACGTTGACGCCGGCCCAGGCGTGGGCCACGGCCTTGTACTCGGCACTGTCCGTGCCGTACAGCTCACCGGCCGCCGCGAGGGTGCCGGTGCGGGCGCCCGCGTAGTTGGTGGTCGAGGTGAACTTGGTGGTCAGCGCGCGGAACCAGATCTTCTCCGCCTTGGCGCGGCCGATGCCGGTGACCGGCAGGCCGTCCGAGGTGGGCGAGTCGTAGGTGACACCGTTGATGGTCTTGGTGCCGCTGCCCTCGCTCAGCAGGTAGAAGAAGTGGTTGGCCGGCCCGGACGAGTAGTGCACGTCGATGCTGCCGATGCCGGAGTACCAGTAGTCCTTGGACCGGCCGTCCTTGCTCGGCTTGTCCATGTAGCGCAGCGGCGTGCCGTCGCCGTTGATGTCGATCTCCTCGCCGATGAGGTAGTCACCGACGTCGGAGGAGTTGTCGGCGTAGAACTCGACCGTGGAGCCGAAGATGTCGCTGGTCGCCTCGTTGAGGCCGCCCGACTCGCCGCTGTAGATCAGGCGCGCGGTGACCGAGGTCAGACCGTGCGTCATCTCGTGCCCGGCCACGTCGATCGAGGTGAGCGGGTTGACGTTGCCGGAGCCGTCGCCGTAGGTCATGCAGAAGCAGCTGTCCGACCAGAAGGCGTTGACGTAGTTGTTGCCGTAGTGGACGCGCGAGTAGGCGCCGGCGCCGTCGCCGCGGATGCCGCTGCGCCCGTGCACGTTCTTGTAGTAGTCCCAGGTCAGCGCCGCCCCGTAGTGGGCGTCGGCGCCGGCCGACTCCGCGTTGGAGGGGGTGCCGTCGCCCCAGACGTCGTCCGGGCCGGAGAACAGGGTCCCGGTGCCGGAGGTGCCGCGGTTGAGGTTGTAGGTCCTGTGGTTGCCGCGCGCCCCGTCGGTGAGGTTGTACGTCGAGCCCGACTGGGTGGTGGTCAGGTTCACGGTGCCGCTGTAGACGGTGTGGCCGGTGCCGGTCTGCACGGCCTGCCACTCGTGCAGCTTCTCGCCGGTGGTGGCGTCCGTGACGACGTGCAGCTCCTGCGGGGTGCCGTCGTGCTGGAGTCCGCCGACGACCGTCTCGTAGGCCACGACCGGCTTGCCGTCGGCCGCCCAGATCACCTTGCGCGGGGCGCGGTCGGCCTCGGCGCCCTCGGCGTCACCGGCCTTGGCGGCGGACAGGGCCTGCTGCTCGGCCTTGGCGGCCGGCACCTTGGCGGCGGTGGTGGCGGGCTTGAGCGCGGCGCGGGTGGCCTTGACGACCTTGTCCGCCTCGCCGGCCTTGTCGCCCTGGACGATCAGGTCGCCGCCGAGGACGGGCAGCCCGTCGTAGGTGCGCTCGTAGCGGACGTGCACGGTGCCGTCGCGGTCCTTGAGGACGTCACGGACGACGAGCTTCTCCTTGGCGCCGAGACCGAGGTCCTTCGCGGTCTCGGCCCTGGTCGCGTTGGCCTCGCGGATCAGTTCGGCACGCTGGGCGGGGGTGAGCCGGACCGGCTCGGCGCCGGGCTTCGCGGCGCTCGCGGCCGAGGGTGCCTCGGGTGCGGCGGTGGCGCTGCCGGACTGCACCGCCGTGGCGATCAGCGCGGCGACCCCGGCCAGGGCGACCGCGGCGGCGCGGCGGTGGGTGGTGTGGGGGGTGCGTCTGTGGGAGGACCTGCTTCTCAACACTGACTCCTTCTGCACGACCGCGGATCACGCGGCCTGGGGAGACCGGCCGGCGAATGAGCCGTCCGGGCAGAACAAGGCGGTTCCGTGGAACCACGTGCTGCTGTGCGGGAGCTCTGGCGGCGGCACGGCGCGGTGCGGACTTCACGCTGTGGGGTTGCTGTGCAGCGGCCGTGGGCAGAGTGACAGGCGATCAGGTGCTTTGTCAGGAGCGCGTCAGAAGATTGGCCGGAAACGGTCCGTTGTCCGGGAATGCGCGTTCGCTATGCGGACCGGCGCCGGCGTCTTCAGTGAGCGGCCGGACGCCGGTCACCCCTCGCTCCCGTCCCCGCCCTCACGCCAGGCTGTCCCGCCAGGCCCGGTGCAGGTCGGCGAAGCGGCCCGTGCCCGCGATCAGGTCGGCCGGGGTGCCGTCCTCCACGGTGCGGCCGTGCTCCATCACCAGCACCCGGTCGGCGATCTCCACCGTCGACAGGCGGTGCGCGATGACCACCGCCGTGCGGCCCTTGAGCACCGTGGCCATCGCCCGCTGCACCGCCCGCTCCCCGGGGATGTCCAGCGAGCTGGTCGCCTCGTCCAGGATCAGCACCGCCGGGTCGGCGAGCAACGCCCGTGCGAAGGAGACCAGTTGGCGCTGGCCGGCCGAGATGCGGCCGCCCCGCTTGCGCACATCGGTGTCGTAGCCGTCGGGCAGGGCGGCGATGAAGTCGTGCGCGCCGATCTCCTTCGCGGCCCGTTCGATCTGCTCCCGCGTGGCGTCCGGGCGGCCGAGGGCGATGTTCTCGGCGACCGTGCCGGAGAACAGGAACGCCTCCTGCGTCACCATCACCACCCCGCGCCGCAGTACCGGCATGGCCAGATCGCGCAGATCGACGCCGTCCAGCAGCACCCGCCCCTCGGTCGGGTCGTAGAACCGGGCGAGCAGCTTGGCCAGCGTCGACTTGCCCGCGCCGGTGGAGCCGACCACGGCGACGGTCTGCCCGGCCTCCAGGGTCAGATCGAAGCGGGGCAGCACCTCACCGCCCGTGCGGTAGGCGAACCGCACCGAGTCGAAGACGACCTTCCGCCCCGGCTCCCCGGACCGCCGCGGCGGCAGCTCTCGGGGCGCCGTCGGCTCGGGCACGCCCGGTGTCTGGGCCAGCAGCCCGGCGATCTTCTCCAGCGAGGCCGCCGCCGACTGGTAGGAGTTGAGGAACATGCCGAGCCGGTCGATCGGGTCGTACAGCCGGCGCAGATACAGCACCGCCGCCGCCAGCAGACCCAGTGCCAGCGACCCGGTGGCGACCCGGTAGGCACCCCACAGCACGACCAGCGCCACCGTGGTGTTCGCGATGACCCGGGAGCCGACGACATAGCGGGCCATCTCCAGCAGCGCGTCGCCGTTGGAGCGTTCGTGCCGCTGGTTCAGCACCCGGAAGCCGGCGTCGTTGGCGGCCTCCCGGCGGAAGGCGCGCACCGGGCGGATGCCGTTCATCGTCTCCACGAACTTCACGATCACCGCGGCCATCGCCGTGGACCGCCTGCGGTACACCCGCCGCGCCCGCCGCTGGTAGGAGCGCACCATCGCGTACAGCGGGAGGAACGAGGCCACGGCGACGGCGCCGAGACCGAGGTCCAGCCACAGCAGCAGCACCGAGATGTACACGCAGGACAGCACGACCGTCACCAGCTCCTGCAGGCCCTCCTCCAGCAGCTCGCGCAGCGCCTCCACATCGGTGGTGGAGCGGGAGATGAGCCGCCCCGAGGTGTACCGCTCGTGGAAGTCGACGCTCAGCGCCTGCGCATGCCGGAAGATGCGCCCGCGCAGATCCAGCAGCACGTCCTGGCTGACCCGCGCGGAGGCGGTGATGAACGCGTACTGCAGCGCCCCGGCCGCCGACGCGCAGAGCAGGAAGCCCACGGCGACCGCGAGCAGCGGCCCGTCGTCGCCGGCCCGGAACGCCGGCACCGCGTGGTCGATGGCGTACGCCACCAGCAGCGGGCCCGCCTGCACCGCCGCCTGCTGGAGCAGCAGCAGGACCGCCGTGAGCGTCACCCGGCCGCGCAGCGGCGTCAGCAGCGACCGCAGCAGGGCGCCGGTGGCACCCGGGGGAGACGGCAGCACGTCCCGGTCGAACGGGTCGCCCGAGGGGGACGGTTCGTTGCCCTCCTGGTCCGGGGCGGCTGCGGTGGTGGCCACCGTCATCGCTGGGCCTCCCTCTCCCCCGCCGGGTCGGCGGCCATCAGATGCGCGTACTCCGGGTTGCCGTGCAGCAGTTCGTGATGGGTGCCCACGGCGGTGATCCGGCCGCCGGACAGCAGCGCCACGCGGTCGGCCAGCAGCACGGTCGACGGGCGGTGGGCGACGATCAGGGCGGTGGTGTCGGCGAGCACCCGGCGCAGGGCGGCCTCCACCGCGGCCTCGGTGTGCACGTCCAGCGCGGACAGCGGGTCGTCCAGCACCAGGAAGTCCGGCCGCCCGACCACCGCGCGGGCCAGGGCGAGCCGCTGCCGCTGCCCGCCGGAGAGGCTGAGCCCCTGCTCGCCCACCTGGGTGTCCACCCCGTCCGGCAGCCCGTACACGAAGCCGGCCTGCGCCACGCCGAGCGCCCGCTCCAGCTCCTCCTGCGGGGCGCCCATCAGCACGTTCTCCTTCACCGTGGCGGAGAACAGCGTCGGGTCCTCGAAGGCGACGGCGACCTTCGACCGCAGCTCCTCCCGCGGCATCCCGGCGATGTCCACCCCGTCCAGCGTGATCCGCCCGGAGGTGACGTCGTAGAGCCGGGGCACCAGCGCGGTGAGCGTCGTCTTGCCGCTGCCGGTGGCGCCGACCAGGGCGAGCGACTCGCCGGGACGGATGTGCAGGTCCACGCGGTCCAGCACGGGAGGGGAGTCCGGGGGAGCGTCCGGGTAGCGGAAGGTGACGTTCTCGAAGCGGAGGCCGGAGGGGGCGGGCGCACCCGTCCGGCGCGGAGTCCCGAGGGCCTTGGAAGAAGCCTGCGCCCGAGGTGCCTCGGTCACCCCCGGCTCCGGCCGGGCGTCCATCACCTCGAAGTAGCGCTCGGTCGCCGTGCCCGCCTCCTGGCTCATCGCCAGCAGGAACCCGATCGAGTCGACGGGCCAGCGCAGCGCCAGCGCCGTGGACAGGAACGCCACCAGCGTCCCCGCCGACAGCTGCCCGTCCGCCACCCGCACGCACCCGAGGACCAGCGCCGCCCCGATCGCCACCTCCGGCAGGGTGACGATGACGCCGAGGATCGTCGCCAGCAGCCGCGCCTTGCGCAGCTCCATGCCGCGCAGCCGGCCCGACAGCTCCCGGAAGACCCGCGCCTGGCTCCGGTGCCGCCCGAAGCCCTTGATGACGCGGATGCCGAGCACGCTCTCCTCGACCACCGTGGTCAGGTCGCCCACCTGGTCCTGCGCCGCCCGCGAGGCCTGCGCGTACTTCTTCTCGAAGACCACGCAGGTGACCAGCACCGGCACCGCGGGCACCAGGACCACCAGCCCCAGCGCCCGGTCCTGCACCAGCATGATGACCACGCCGACGACGATCGTCACCCCGTTGACCAGCAGGAACGTCAGCGGGAAGGCGAGGAACATGCGCAGCAGCATCAGATCCGTGGTGGCCCGCGACAGCAGCTGCCCGGACGGCCAGCGGTCGTGGAAGGCCACCGGCAGCCGCTGCAGATGCCGGTAGAGGTCCGCCCGCATCTCCGCCTCGACGTGCGACAGCGGCCGCGCCACCAGCCACCGCCGGAAGCCGAACAGCAGGGCCTCCGCGAGCCCGAGCAGCAGCAGATACAGCGCTCCCAGCCACACCCCCGCCGGGTCCCGGCCGGCGATCGGCCCGTCCACCATCCACTTCAGGACGAGCGGGATCACCAGCCCGATGCAGGACGCGACGATCGCGACGAACGCCGCGGCGAACAGCCGCACGCGCACGGGCCGGACGTACGGCCACAGGCGCAGCAGGGTGCGCACGGTGGAGCGTTCCCGCGCTGCCCCGGACTTGCCGTCCGCGGCATCAGTACTGGCTTCGGGGCCGGCCTGGTCTTCGGCTCCGGCGGAGGAGGGTGTCGTGGTGGCCATCAGCAGCGAGATTACGGAACGCCACTGACAGTTCCCACCGAGTTTTGGCCCGGTCGGGTTCGGTCTCCGGTCCTAGGACCCGGGCCTGCCCGGGGCCGGCTCCCTGCTGCCCGACCGGGCATCAGCAAGCGGGGCACGGGCCCGCGTTGACGGCGCGTGGCTCAGGGCCGCACCCGCAGCAGCAGTACCGTCCGCCCCGGCACCGTGATGTCCGTGCCCCCGGCGTGCAGGGTGCCCGGTGCGTCCGCCTGCTCCTCCCGCCCCGTGTCGACGACGACCTCGTACCGCTCCGCCCACGGCGGTCCCGGCAGGCGGAACGCCACCGGGTGCTCCCCGGCGTGGAGCACGGCGAGGAAGCTGTCGTCGCTGATGCGGGCCCCGTGCTCGTCGCGTCCGGGGATGTCGCGGCCGGAGAGGTACATGCCGAGCGTGGCGGCGGGCGCGAACCAGTCGTGCTCGGTCATCTCGGTGCCCTGCGGGGTGAACCAGGCCAGGTCGCGCAGCCCGTCCGCGGAGTGCGCACGGCCGGAGAAGAAGGCCCGGCGGCGCAGCACCGGATGCCGGTGGCGCAGCGCGATCAGCCGGCAGGTCAGGTCGGACAGGTTCCGCCAGGCGGGCTCCTGAAGCAGGCTCCAGTCCACCCAGCCCAGCTCGTTGTCCTGGCAGTAGGCGTTGTTGTTGCCGCGCTGGGTGCGGCCCATCTCGTCGCCGGCCACCAGCATCGGCACGCCCGTCGACAGCAGCAGCGTGGTGAGCAGATTGCGCAGCTGGCGGCGGCGCAGTGCCAGGATGTCCGCGTCGTCGGTCTCGCCCTCCGCGCCGCAGTTCCAGGAGCGGTTGTCGTCCGTGCCGTCCCGGTTGCCCTCGCCGTTGGCCTCGTTGTGCTTGCGCTCGTAGGAGACCAGGTCGCGCAGGGTGAAGCCGTCGTGCGCGGTGACGAAGTTGACCGAGGCCCAGGGGCGCCGCCCGCCCCAGGCGTACAGGTCGCTGGAGCCGGAGAGCCGGTAGCCCATCTCCCGCACATCGGGCAGGGCGTGCCGCCAGAAGTCCCGTACGGCGTCGCGGTAGCGGTCGTTCCACTCGGTCCACAGCGGCGGGAAGGCGCCCACCTGGTAGCCGCCGGAGCCGATGTCCCACGGCTCGGCGATGAGCTTCACCCGGCGCAGCACCGGGTCCTGGGCGATCACCGCGAGGAACGGGGAGAGCATGTCGACGTCGTGCATCGAGCGGGCCAGCGCCGCCGCCAGGTCGAAGCGGAAGCCGTCGACGCCCATCTCGGTCACCCAGTAGCGCAGCGAGTCGGTGATCAGGCGCAGCACCTGGGGCTGGACGACGTGCAGGGTGTTGCCGCAGCCGGTGTAGTCGGCGTAGCGGCGGGCGTCGGGCTGCAGCCGGTAGTAGCCGCGGTTGTCGATGCCCTTCAGCGACAGCGTGGGCCCGAGCTCGTCGGCCTCGGCGGTGTGGTTGTAGACCACGTCGAGGATGACCTCGATCCCGGCCGCGTGCAGGGCGCGCACCATCCGCTTGAACTCGCCGACCTGCTGGCCCCGGGTGCCCGTGGCCGCGTAGGCGGCGTGCGGGGCGAAGTAGCCGATGGAGTTGTAGCCCCAGTAGTTGCGCAGGCCGCGGCGGAGCAGATGGTCCTCGTGGGCGAACTGGTGCACCGGCAGCAGCTCCACCGCCGTCACCCCGAGGCGCACCAGATGCTCGATCGCCGCCGGGTGCGCCAGGCCCGCGTAGGTGCCGCGCAGCTCGGGCGGTATGCCGGGGTGCCGCTGGGTGAAGCCCTTGACGTGCAGCTCGTAGATCACCGAGTCCGCCCACGGCGTCTTCGGCCGGTGGTCGTCGGACCAGTCGTCGTCATCGTGGACGACCACGCCCTTCGGCACGAACGGCGCGGAGTCCCGGTCGTCGCGCACGGTGTCCGCGACATGCTGCTCCGGCCAGTCGCGGACGTGCCCGTACACCTCCGCCGGCAGCGTGAAGTCGCCGTCCACCGCGCGGGCGTAGGGATCCAGCAGCAGCTTCGCCGGATTCCAGCGGGCGCCGGTCCACGGGTCCCAGCGGCCGTGCACCCGGTAGCCGTAGCGCTGCCCGGGCATCACACCCGGCACGAAGCCGTGCCAGATCTCATGGGTCAGCTCGGTCAGCGGGGCCCGGCTCTCCCTGCCCTGCTCGTCGAAGAGACACAGCTCCACCCCCTCCGCCCCGCCCGCCCACAGCGCGAAGTTGGTCCCCGCCACCCCGTCCGCGCCCACCCGGAACCGGGCGCCCAGCGGTGTCGGCCGGCCCGGCCGCACGGGTATCACGGGCAAGGGGGCGCCCGGTCGCGCGCCGTTCACGGCGGCGGCCGGGCGCCCCTCCCCGGTGGCCCGCTCTCCGGCCACCGCCTCCTGCTCGGCTGCGCTGGACACCTGTCAGCCTCCCGCGGCTCGTGGAACGACGGGGGACAGGGGAGCGGCCATGGTGCCGGCTCCGCCGCGGCTCACCCTGCGCGTCGTTCTCCCCACTGTTCTGCCCATCGCGTGCCTCGCACTCACGTTTCCCTCCGGGGCGGCCTGGTCGCTTCGGGGGAACGGCGACGTTTCCCGGGGACGAGGCCCGTCGTTGTGCATCGCGTGAGGCACGTACAAGGGCGCGCACGGCGCGCGTGGGCCGCGCTGGCCGCCGTAGTGACATGGGCAGGACTGCTCGCCGGGGCCGTCGGCTGCGGCCCGGACGGCCCGGTCGGCGGGGCGTTCGGGCCACCGGCCGCCGAGGACGTCATCCGGGTGACACCCGGGGACGGCGACAAGGACGTACGCCCCGGCGACCGGCTGCGGGTGTGGGTGCCCGACGGGCGGCTGGAGTCGGTGAAGGCCGTCAAGTCGCAGGGCGCGCGGCAGACGCCGGTGCCCGGCCGGGTCTCCGCCGACGGGCTGACCTGGACGCCCGACGAGAAGCGGCTGGCGCTGGCCGCCAAGTACACGATCGACGCGGTCGCCGTGGACGGCTCCGGACGCCGCTCCGCCCGCCACACCACGTTCACCACGCACGTCCCCGAGAAGCGCTTCATCGGCTATGTCGCCCCCGACGACCGCTCCACCGTCGGCACCGGGATGATCGTCTCCCTGGAGTTCAACCGCGCCATCAGGAACCGCGCCGCCGTCGAACGCGCCGTCCGGGTCCGCTCCGTACCGGCGGTCGAGATCCGACCGCACTGGTTCGGCGCCTCCCGCCTCGACTTCCGCCCCGAGCACTACTGGAAGCCCGGCACCAAGGTGTCCGTCGAGCTGCGCCTGCGGGACGTCGAGGCGGCGCCCGGCGTCTACGGCCTGCAGCACCGCACCTTCACCTTCACCGTCGGCCGCAGCCAGATGTCGGTGGTCGACGCCTCACGCCACACCATGAAGGTCCACCGCGACGGCGAGCTGCTCGCCACCGTGCCGATCACCGCCGGGGCCGAGAAGACGCCCACGTACAACGGCAAGATGGTGATCACCGAGATGCTCGAGGTCACCCGCATGAACAGCCGCACGGTCGGCTTCGGCGGCGAGTACGACATCCCCGACGTCCCGCACGCCGTCCGGCTGACCGACTCCGGCACCTTCCTGCACGGCAACTACTGGGCCGACACCGACGTCTTCGGCGAGGAGAACGTCAGCCACGGCTGCATCGGGCTGCGTGACGACAAGGGCGGCAACCCCGAGGCCCCGGGCGGCTGGTTCTTCGACCGCAGCCTGGTCGGCGACGTCGTCGAGGTGATCAACAGCAAGGACAAGTCCGTCGCCCCCGACAACGGCCTCGGCGGCTGGAACATGAGCTGGCAGGAGTGGAAGGCGGGCAGCGCCGTGAAGTGATCCCCGGGCGCCGCACCAGCCCCCGCGGATCTTGAAGGTGCGGCGCCCGTCCCGTGGACGGCGGGCGGCCGGTCCGCCGCGGCGGGGACGGTTGAAGTTGGGACTGAATGGTGACATTGACGCCCGGTTCAACGCCCCTGGCCTGCGGTTAGGATGCGCCGGTGCGCGTGCGGTACGCGCGGGGGCGCGGGTCCGGCCGGGCCCGCCGAGGGGAGTGGCAAGTTGAACGTGGGGCCGATATCGGGGGCGTCGGTGGGGGCGCGGGGACGCGGCGGCACACGGCGGCGTGCGGGCACCAGGATGGCGGCGCTGGCACTCGGTGTGACGCTGGCGGCCACCGCCTGCGGCGGCGGGGGCACGAACGCCGGCTCGGGTGACGGCAAGGCCAAGGGCAAGGACTCCACCGCCGCGCAGAGCAAGCAGTCCGAGGCGGTCGTCACCATCGCACCCAAGGACGGGGCGAAGTCCGTCAGGACCAGCGGCGCGCTGAAGGTGACCGCCGCCAAGGGCAAGCTCACCGAGGTCGTCGTCAAGGACCCGGACGGCGAGAGGATCGAGGGCAGGATATCCGGCGACGGCGCCGCCTGGACGCCGTCCACCCACCTGGCCGCCTCCACCACGTACACGGTGCACGCGGTCGCCAAGGACTCCGAGGGCCGCACCGCGGCCGAGGACTCCACCTTCACCACCCTGACACCGCAGAACACCTTCATCGGCAACTTCACCCCCGAGGACGGGTCGAAGGTCGGTGTCGGGATGCCGTTCTCCGTCCGCTTCACCCGGGGCATCACCGACCCGGACGCCGTCGAGCGGGCCATCCGCATCACCACCGAGCCGGCCGTCGAGGTCGAGGGCCACTGGTTCGGCAACGACCGCCTGGACTTCCGGCCCGAGAAGTACTGGAAGGCCGGCACCAAGGTCAGCGTCCACCTCAACCTGGACGGCGTCGAGGGCCGCCCCGGCGTCTACGGCGAGCAGGACAAGAAGATCTCCTTCACCATCGGCCGCAACCAGGTCTCCGTGGTCGACGCCAAGAAGCTCAAGATGAAGGTCATGCGCGACGGGAAGGTCATCAGGACCATCCCCGTCACCACCGGCGCGCCCGGCTACGAGACCTGGAACGGCCAGATGGTCATCAGCGAGAAGCTGAAGGTCACCCGGATGAACGGCGAGACGGTCGGCTACGGCGGCGAGTACGACATCAAGGACGTCCCGCACGCCATGCGCCTGAGCACCTCCGGCACCTTCATCCACGGCAACTACTGGGGCGGCGACGCCTTCGGCAACCGCAACGCAAGCCACGGCTGCGTCGGCCTGCGCGATGTGCGCGGCGGCTGGGACAAGAAGACCCCGGCGGCCTGGTTCTTCAAGAACTCCATGATCGGCGACGTGGTGATCGTGAAGAACAGCAAGGACAGGACCATCGCCCCGGACAACGGGCTCAACGGCTGGAACATGTCCTGGGAGAAGTGGAAGTCGTAGGTCCGCGCGCGGGACGAGGCGTGACTTCGCGCGCGGGAGGAGGCGTGGCCCCCGCGCGGCACGAGGCGTGAC
>NZ_BAAAIZ010000025.1:18398-53671 GCF_039526425.1 Streptomyces thermospinosisporus | reverse complement strand
TAGCCCCCGTTAACCTGCTCTCATGACCGTGAATCTCGAAGTCGCCGAGGGCGTCGGCACGCTGCGCCTGGACCGCCCGCCCATGAACGCGCTGGACGTCGCCACCCAGGACCGGCTCAAGGAACTCGCCGAGGAGGCCACCCGCCGCGACGACGTGCGGGCCGTGGTGATCTACGGCGGGGAGAAGGTGTTCGCGGCCGGCGCGGACATCAAGGAGATGCAGGCCATGGACCACACCGCGATGGTCCTGCGCGCCCGCGCCCTGCAGGACTCCTTCACCGCGGTGGCCCGCATCCCCAAGCCGGTGGTGGCCGCGGTCACCGGCTACGCGCTCGGCGGCGGCTGCGAGCTGGCGCTCTGCGCCGACTACCGCATCGCGGCGGAGAACGCCAAGCTGGGCCAGCCGGAGATCCTGCTCGGCCTCATCCCGGGCGCGGGCGGCACCCAGCGCCTGGCGCGGCTGATCGGCCCGTCCAAGGCGAAGGACCTGATCTTCACCGGCCGCCAGGTCAAGGCCGACGAGGCGCTGGCGCTGGGCCTGGTGGACCGGGTGGTGCCCGCCGAGGAGGTGTACTCCGCCGCGCACGCCTGGGCGGCGAAGCTCGCGCAGGGGCCGGCGATCGCGCTGCGCGCGGCCAAGGAGTCCATCGACACCGGCCTGGAGACGGACATCGACACCGGTCTCGCCGTGGAACGCAACTGGTTCGCGGGCCTGTTCGCCACCGAGGACCGGGAGCGCGGGATGCGCAGCTTCGTGGAGGAAGGGCCGGGCAAGGCGAAGTTTCTCTGACGGTCCTCTGACGGTCCTCTGACGGCGAGGTGAAAACCTGCGCCAGGGCTTGCAATTGACGCGATGTCTGATTCCAGTCCCTCGGCAGGGCGGTTTATGGCAGCCTTAAGGGCGTCTTAAGCCCGCCTTGTCGAGGGAGTCCGTCGATTGCCGCAGAGCGAGCCGTTTCCGCAGGTGAGGCAGGGTGCCGACGGCTGCGAAATGCCTCTGGCATATGACGGCGGACCGATGCGGAAGGGGGGCGCACGGGGGGCGTATTCCTCCGGAACGGCCCCCGGGGCCGCCCCCGGCGGTCATGATGGGGGCATGGCGGGGCTGGAGGGTATGGAACAGCCGCGGGGAGACGGACGTGCCACTGCGTCGCGCTGGTCGCCGACGGTCGAGGACGAACGCTCCCTGAAGGCGCTGGAGTTGTTCGGCAACCCCACGGAGCAAGAGGTTCCGTTGCCGTCCCGCCCCGAGTCCGCGGCCACCGCCCGCCGACTGGTCCAGATGGTGATCCTGCGCCAGTGGGGCCTCAACGCCAGGACCACCGAGGACGCCGTCTTACTCGTCTCCGAGCTGGTCGGCAACGCCGTACGCCACACCGGCGCCCGCGTCTTCGGGCTGCGGCTGCGCCACCGCCGCGGCTGGATCCGCGTCGAGGTCCGCGACCCGTCCCGCGGCCTGCCCTGTCTGATGCCGGTCCAGGAGATGGACATCAGCGGACGCGGCCTCTTCCTCGTCGACAAGCTGGCCGACCGCTGGGGCGTCGACCTGCTGCCCCGCGGCAAGACCACCTGGTTCGAGATGCGCGTCACCGACCGCTGAGCGCGCATCCGGTGTCACCGGCCACCATGCGCGCCCCGCGTCACAGACCGCCGGGCGCGTCCTTGAGTCTCCACCCGCTGGAGACACCACACTCCTCGCCATGAATGAAGACGGCACCGAGCTGTTCACCATCGGTGAGCTGGCCCGCGCCACCGGCCTGTCCGTGCGCACCATCCGCTACTGGTCCGACGAGGGCGCCCTGCCCCCGGTGGCCCGCTCCAGCGGCGGCTACCGCCTCTACGACGCCGCAGCAGCGGCCCGCCTCGAGCTGATCCGCACCCTGCGCGAACTGGGCCTGTCGCTGGCGGACGTCCGGCGGATCCTGGCCGGCGAGACCACCGTCGCCCAGGTCGCGGCGGCCCATGTGGCGGCCCTGGACGCACAGATCCGCACTCTGAAGGTGACCCGTGCGGTGCTGTCGACCGTGGCACGACGCGGCTCGACCGCCGAGGAGACGACACTGATGAACAGACTGGCCCGCCTGTCGGCGGCGGAGCGCCGCCGCATCGTCGACGACTTCATGACGGAGATCTTCGAGGGCCTCGACACCGCCGACCCCGACATCCGCGGCCGGCTGCGCTTCGCCGCGGCCGACCTGCCCGACGACCCCACCCCCGAGCAGGTGGACGCCTGGGTGGAGCTGGCCGAGCTGATCCAGGACCCGGAGTTCCGGGCCGCCATGCGCAGAATGATCGAGTTCAACGCGGCCGACCGGGCCCCGGACACCCCCGCGGGCACCTCCCTGTGGTTCATGAGCCGCCTCGTGCAGCGCGCCGGCGAGGCCCTCAAGGAGAACGTCGCCCCAAAATCGCCTCGCGCCGCCGAAATCCTGCGCGACCTGATCGGTGACGCCGATCCCGCCGCCGTGAAGGAGCGCCTCGCCGCGGGCACCGACCCGCGCCTCGCCCGCTACCGCGCCCTCAACGCGATCGTGAACGGCCAGGAACCCCCCGCCTCCTACGAGGCGGAGTTCGCCTGGGTGGTCGCCGCACTGGACGCGAGGGCGGCCAGCTAATCTGACCTGCGACAGCAAGCCAGTACGAAGAGCACATGAACGAGGGGCGGATCGGTGGCGGACATCGAAGAAGCGCGCAAGCAGTTCGAGCGGATCGACACGAACGGGGACGGTTACATCACCGCTGCCGAGTTCAAGACCGCTCTGGCCCAGGGCGGCGACTGGAACGTCACCGAGGCGGTCGCCGAGGCGATCATCGCCAGCCGCGACCTCGACGGCGACAAGCTGCTGTCCTTCGACGAGTTCTGGGCCCACCTGAACAAGTGACCCGCGGCGCCGGGTGACCCGCAGCGCCTGAGGCCCGGTCTCGCGGCCGGGCCTCAGGCGCCCCCGGCCCACTCCTGCAGTGCCGCCTTGCCGGCGAAGCCGGCGACGTTCTTGTCCAGCGGGTCGTCGGTGTACTGGTGGAAGCGCCACTTGGCCTTGATGCGGGGCTTGCCCGCGGTGACGTAGTCGGCGATCCACAGGCCGTCGCCGGCGTAGGAGGTGGTGTCCACGTTGAGCCAGAAGTTGCGGTTGCAGTAGAGGATCACCCGGTGGTCCGGGCGGAGTGACTTCACCGTGCGGATGAAGGAGTCCTTCTCCGCGTTGCTGGCCCGGGTCCCGTCGCCCGTGGCCTCCCAGTCGACGGCGAGGATGTCCCCGGCGCGTTCCGGGGCCTTGGAGACGAAGTACTCGGCCTGGGCGGTGAGATGGCCCGGCCAGAGGAAGTGGTAGAAGCCCGTCACCAGACCGGCGTCGCGGGCCGTCTTCGTCTGGGCGGCGAGCTTGGGGTTGACGTAGGAACGGCCCTCGGTCGCCTTGATGAAGACGAAGGAGAGGCCGTCGGTGTCGTAGGACGAGGGCTGGTACGAACTGACGTCGATACCGCGCAGCATGATGCTCCCGAAGTGCCGGGGGATGTTCCGGGGGAAGTTCTGGAATCAAGGATTCCCCCGGCACTTCGCGGCAACCGTGTCAGTCCGTGACGTCGGCCCCCGTCGGCAACGGCGGCTCCGCCTCGGCCCGTTGGAACTCCTCGTCGGTGAGAACCCGGGAGCGGAGCAGGAAGCGGACGCCCTCGGGCGCCTCCAGCGAGAAGCCGCTGCCCCGGCCGGGCACCACGTCGACGGTGAGGTGGGTGTGCCGCCAGTAGGCGTACTGGTCGGCGCTCATCCAGAACGGCGTGTCACCGGCGACATGTCCGAGCAGGACGTCGGAGGCGCCGACCCGGAACTCGCCGCGCGGGTAGCACATCGGTGCGCTGCCGTCGCAGCAGCCGCCGGACTGGTGGAACATCAGCGGACCGTGCATGCCCTTCAGCTTGTCCACCAGTTCCTCGGCCGCCTGCGTCAGTTCGACCCGGGTCACGCGCGCTCCCATCAGAAGAAGCCGAGCTTCTTGGCCGAGTAGCTCACCAGCAGGTTCTTGGTCTGCTGGTAGTGGTCGAGCATCATCTTGTGCGTCTCGCGGCCGATGCCGGACTTCTTGTAGCCGCCGAACGCCGCGTGCGCCGGGTAGGCGTGGTAGCAGTTGGTCCACACCCGGCCCGCCTTGATCTCGCGGCCCATGCGGTAGGCGGTGTTGCCGTCCCGGGTCCACACGCCGGCGCCCAGGCCGTACAGCGTGTCGTTGGCGATCTTCAGGGCCTCGTCGACCGAGTCGAACGTGGTCACCGACACCACCGGGCCGAAGATCTCCTCCTGGAAGATCCGCATGTCGTTGGTGCCCCGGAAGATCGTCGGCTCGATGTAGTAGCCGCCCTCGAGCCCCTCCACCGTGCGCGGACCGCCGCCGGTGAGCAGCTCGGCGCCCTCCTTCTTGCCGATGTCGATGTAGGACAGGATCTTCTCGTACTGGTCGTTGCTGGCCTGCGCGCCGATCATGGTCGCCGGGTCCAGCGGGTTGCCGCTGACGATGGCCTTGGTGCGCTCGACGCAGCGGGCCATGAACTCGTCGTAGATCGACGAGTGGATCAGCGCCCGGGACGGGCAGGTGCACACCTCGCCCTGGTTGAGCGCGAACATCACGAAGCCCTCGACGGCCTTGTCCAGGAAGTCGTCGTCGGCGGCCGTCACGTCCGGCAGGAAGATGTTGGGCGACTTGCCGCCCAGCTCCAGCGTGACCGGGATGATGTTCTCGCTGGCGTACTGCATGATCAGGCGTCCGGTGGTGGTCTCACCGGTGAACGCCACCTTCGCGATGCGCGGGTTGGAGGCCAGCGGCTTGCCCGCCTCCACGCCGAAGCCGTTGACGACGTTGAGCACGCCCGGCGGCAGCAGGTCGGCGATCAGCTCGACCACGTACAGCAGGCTGGCCGGGGTCTGCTCGGCGGGCTTGATGACCACGCAGTTGCCGGCCGCCAGCGCGGGCGCCAGCTTCCACGCGGCCATCAGGATCGGGAAGTTCCACGGGATGATCTGACCGACCACGCCCAGCGGCTCGTGGAAGTGGTACGCCACCGTGTCCGCGTCGATCTCCGCGATGCTGCCCTCCTGGGCGCGCACCACCCCGGCGAAGTACCGGAAGTGGTCCACGGCGAGCGGGATGTCGGCGGCCAGCGTCTCGCGCACCGGCTTGCCGTTCTCCCAGGTCTCCGCGACGGCGATCTTCTCCAGGTTCTCCTCGATCCGGTCGGCGATCCTGTTGAGGATGTTCGCCCGCTCGGTGGTGGAGGTACGGCCCCACGCAGGCGCGGCGGCGTGCGCGGCGTCCAGCGCCAGCTCGATGTCCGCGGCGGAGGAGCGGGCCACCTCGCAGATGACCTTGCCGGTGACCGGGCTCGGGTTCTCGAAGTAGCGGCCTTCGACGGGGGCGACCCACTTTCCGCCGATGAAGTTGTCGTACCGGCTGTTGAAGGCGACGATGCTGCCGTCCGTGCCGGGCTGCGCGTACACCATGGCGGCTCTCCTCAGGGGATGGTGAGTTGCGGTGGTCCGACGGACCGTGCCGTCGTGATGCCGCTCACTGTGACTCCCCGAGGTTGGCGGGAGGTTGGCGCGAACGGCCCCCTTCTCAGTCGCGCAGCGCGGTGCTGAGCCGGCCCACCGCGATCGGCCGGCGGGTGTCGCCGGGCGCCAGCAGCCGCAGCGCCCGCTGGTGCACCTCCGCGTCGTACGGGGCCCGCTCGCCATAGCTCAGGCTGTGCTGGGGATCGGTGCTGGCCAGGACCGCCTCGCGCACGGCGACCTCCAGCTGGGCCCGCCACTCGACGATGCCGGGCGCCTCGGAGCGGGGCAGCAGCGGCCCGCCGTAGTGGCGCAGCGCGGTGGTGAGGTCGCCCTGCTTCAGCGCGTGCAGCACGTCCACGGCGTCGCAGGAGACCGGGCCGGTCAGGGCGTAGCGGCGCGGCGCGATCCCGCCGCCCAGCGCGCGGCGCAGATGGGAGACCTCCGCCTTGAACGTGGACGCGGTGACCGGGCGGTCGCCGTACAGCGCCTCCCGCAGCCGGTCGGCGGTGAAGCCCTCCGGCTCCAGCGCCAGCAGGGTGAGGATCTCCAGCTGGCGCGGGCGCAACGGCAGCGGGGCGCCGCCGCGTTCGGCCCGCTCGGCGCCCAGGCAGGTCAGCCGCACGGGCGCGGCGGACAGAGCCGGCGGCTGCGCGGGCAGCTCGGTGCGCAGCCGGCTCTCGATGGCGGACACCAGGGAGCGGACCGTGGACATCGCGAGCGGGTGCGAGCGGTCCCAGGTGGTGGACAGGTCAAGCACGCCGAGGATGCGGCCGTCGGGTGCGTGCACCGGCGCGCAGTAGCAGACCCAGCCGTGCAGCGCGCTCACCAGGTGCTCGGCGGAGAAGATGGTGCTCGGGCGGCCGGTGCGCAGCGCCAGCGACAGGGCGTTGGTGCCCATGGCGGGCTCGTCCCAGCGGCCGCCGGGCGCGAAGTTGACCCGCTCGGCGCGGGCCCGCATGGTGCGTCCGCCGCAGGTCCACAGGATGGTGCCGGACTCGTCGGTCACGGCGCTGACAAAACCGGCGTCCTCGGCGATGCTGCGCAGCTCGTCCGCCAGGTCGTCGACCGGCCGGCGCAGCGGCGAGCCGGCCCAGCGGCGGGCCACCGAACCGTCCTCGGACACCGGCGCGCTGTCCACCCGCGGGTCCACCATGACCAGGGAGCGGCCCCACGACTCGGTCACCTCGGGCCGCAGCGCCCCTCGGGCCGGCGGTATGGCCCCGACCGCCTTGCGGCCGGCCACCCAGCGGGACCACTCGTCCTCCAGCGTCGCCCTGCGCTGCCAGAGGTCGCTGCGCTGTGACATCTGCTTCCCTGTCGTCGAACGGGGACAGTCGGCCATTGTCCGCCGGGGCGGACCGGAGCACACCTGTCCATTCGGACGGGTACGCGCGCTCCGGTCGGACGGGTTCCGCCCGTGGACGCGCATGCCTACGGTGGTGCTCGGTGAGGAGGTAAGGGCCAGTCGGTCTGTTGTAAGAGTTATCCGACAGCGAAGCGGCAAAATCAAGGTTGCACTTATGTTGCCGGCCTCGACTGCAAGCAACGATCCGGGGAGGTCGCGTGGCGCTCATTCCAGGGCCGGTGGTCACCGATCGGGAACCGAGTGCCGACTGGAGCGGTGACCAGCGGTGGGAGCTGGCCGGACCGCAGCAGACCGGCGCGGAGGCCGCCCCGCAGCCCGCCCGGCTGGCCAAGTTCCATGTACCCGAGATCGTCTTCGGACCCGGCTCGCTGGCCGAGATCGGCCACTGCGCGCTGCGGCTCGGCGGCCGCCGGCCGTTCCTGGTCACCGACCCGGGGCTGATCGAGGCCGGGTGGGTGGAGGAGGCCGCCGGTCATCTGCGCCGGGTCGGGCTGCGCCCCGTGATCTGGCACGACGTGACCCCCAACCCGAAGGACCACGAGGTCGAGGCCGGGTTCGGGCGGTACGTGGAGAGCGGCTGCGACGTGATCGTGGGCGTCGGCGGCGGCTCCGTCATCGACGCCGCCAAGGGCGTGGCGATCCTGGCGTCCAACGGCGGCCACATCCTCGGCTACGAGGGCGTGGACCGGGTGGTGCAGCCGATCCCGCCGACCGTGATGGTGCCGTCCACCTCGGGCACCGGCGCCGATGTGTCGCAGTTCGCGGTCATCACGGACACCACCCAGCACATCAAGATCACCATTGTCAGCCGGACCCTGGTCCCGGAGATCTCCGTCATCGACCCGCGGCTGCTGACCACCATGCCGGACTGGCTGAACGCCGCGACCGGCCTGGACGCGCTGACCCACGCGATCGAGGCGTTCGTGTCCCGGGCGCACAATCCGCTGACCGACATCCACGCCCTGCACGCCGTCGAACTGATCACCCGGAACCTGGTGCGCACCCAGATCCAGCCGAAGGACTTCGGCGCCCGGCTCGCCATGGCGCAGGCGTCGCTGGAGGCCGGGATGGCCTTCACCAACGCCATCCTCGGCGCCACCCACGCCATGAGCCACCAGGTCGGCGGGCTGCTGGACGCGCCGCACGGCGTGGTCAACGGCGTGCTGCTGCCGCATGTGATCCGCTTCAACGCCCAGGCGTGGCCGGAGCGTTTCGCCGCCCTCGGCGCGGCGGCCGGGATCCCCACCGACGGCGTCCCTCCCTACGAGGTGGCGATCCAGCTGGCCGATCGGGTGCGCGCGCTCGCCGACGACCTGGGCGTGCCCAAGGGGCTGGCGAGCCTCGGGGTCGCGGAGTCCGACGTGTCCGTACTGGCCCGCACCACTCTGAAGGACGCGTGCATGGCCACCAACCCGCGCGACATCGACCGGCACGCCGCCGAGACGCTGTTCCGCGAGGCGCTGTGAAGCGCCACGGCCAGCGGGAGAGGCGAGCCGGATGAGCAGCGTTCCCGAACGGTCCCCGTGGACCGACGACCTGGGCGTCCTCACCGGGCTGCGGTCGGGCAAACGGTCCTACTACCCCGCCTATGTGCGTTCCATGGAGCGGCTGGAGCGGACCGTGGAGGCCCTGGACGGCATCTCCCGTGCGCTGGTGCGCACCGCCGAGGGCCCGCGCGCCCTGGTGGAGGCCGTGATCCGGGCGGCGGCGGAGCATCTGCAGGCCCGCCGCCTGCTGCTGGTGGTCGCCGACGGGGCGCTGCGCGCGGCCCGGCCGCGCTTCCTGCTCTACGCCGACGACGTGCTGATCGACGACGAGACCCGGGTGCCCGCCGAGGCGCGCGAGCACCTGGCCGTGCTGCGCACCCGGCCCTGGGAGGCCGAGGCGCCCGCCGGGGGCGGCGGCTGGGTGCGGGCGCCGATGACCCTGGACGACGAGCCGGTCGGCGGCATCGCCGCCCAGCCGGGCCCCGGCGTGGAGGTCGCGGACACCGACCTCGCGGTGCTGCGGGTGCTCGCCAACCAGGCCGCCGTCGCCCTGCACAACACCTACCTCTTCCATGCCGCGACCGCGCTGCGCGGCCGCACCGAGGAGCTGTCGGAGGCCGCCGAACGCCAGGCCAGGGACCTCGCCGCGCGCAGCGCGGAACTCGCCGAGACCCAGGCCCGCCTGTTCGACGCGATGCGCCGGCAGACGCTCGACGACGAACGCCACCGCATCGCCCGCGAACTGCACGACAGCGTCACCCAGTACGTGCTCAGCGCGGGCATGACGATGGAGGTGTGCCGGGCCGAACTGGAGGCGCTGGGCGGACCCGCGGCCCGGATCGCCGGGCGGCTCGCCGAGGCCAAGGACCTCAACCGGCAGGCCGTGGAACGGCTGCGCGCCTCCATCTACGCGCTGCACCACACCGAGGAGCCACCGGGCCCGCTGCCGGTGATGCTGGAGCGGCTCTCCACGGTGCACCTGCCCACCGCGCTGGACGTCCGGGTGGAGGTCCGGGGCCGTCCGGTGCCGCTGCCGCCGCGCGCCGAGCAGTCCGTGCTCCGGCTGACCGGCGAGGCACTGTTCAACTCCGCCACCCACGGCAAGGCCGCCCGCGCCCTGGTCCGGCTCCGCTATCTGCCGGACGTGCTGGTGCTGACCGTCTCCGACGACGGCACCGGAGACCCCGCGCATCTGCGGCGGGTGCTGGCGCTGTCCCGGGCCGCCGACCTGTCCGGCCGGCACCGCGGCCTCGCCAACATGGTGGCCAGGGTCGAGGAGCTCGGGGGCAGCCTGACCATCCGCCGCTCGAAGCTGGGCGGCGTCCTGCTGCGGGCCCGCATCCCGCTTCCGGTACGCGTCGACGAGGAGACGGCCGATGACCGCTGACACGACCACGGACACCCGTCAGGGCAGCACGGACACCCTGCGGATCGTGCTGGTGGACGATCACGCGATCGTCCGGCACGGGCTCAGGTCGATCCTGGAGCGCGAGAGCGACCTCGAGGTGGTCGGCGAGGCCAGCACCGCCGCCGAGGCCGAGGCCGTCGTGGACCGGGTACGGCCCGCGATCGTGCTGCTGGACCTGAAGCTGTCCACCGGGGCCGACACCGAGGGCCTGGAGCTGTGCGCGAGCCTGACCCGCCGCCATCCGCGACTGGCGGTGCTGGTGCTGACCACCTTCCTCGACGACAACCTCGTGGTCGAGGCGATCCGGCACGGGGCGCGCGGCTATGTCGTCAAGGACGTCGACACCACCGAACTGCTGCGCTCCATCCGGGCCGTGGCCCGCGACGAGAGCGCCTTCGACTCGCACGCCGCCGCGGCGATGGTCCGCTCGATGCGGGTGGGGCCCGAACAGCCCCGGTTCACCGAACGCGAGCTGAAGGTCCTGCCGCTGCTCGCCCGCGGGCTCAGCAACCGCGAGATCGGCGCGGAACTGTACATCTCGGAGACCACCGTCAAGTTCCATGTGCGCAACATCATGCGCAAGATGGACGTCGGCAGCCGCGCCGAGGTCGTCTACGAGGCCAGCAAACTGGGCGTGATCTGAGGTCCGGCCTGGTCCTCTGTGCTCATCGGTGTCGCTCGCCCGGGGTGCTCCTCCGCGTCACCGGCCGGGGTCGAGGACCAGCCAGCCGCCGTGGTACGAGTCGACCGCGTACGGCACCCGGGTGCGGCGGCCGAGCGCGGCGAGCCGGTCCGGGTCGAAGCAGCGCACATGCCCGTACGCGGCGGTCGGCTCGTCCTCGTACGGCACGGCCACCACCACCCGGCGGCGCGCCAGCCGCAGCGCCTCCCGGACCACGGTGTCCCCGTGCCCGGGTTCCAGGTGCTCCAGGACGTGGATGACGGTCACGGTGTCCACCGACCGGTCGGGCAGCGGCACCCGCGCCGCGTCGCACACCAGCGTCGCCAGGGCGGTGCCCCGCGCCCGCGCGACCTCGGCCAGCAGCCGCATGGTGCCCCGGGAGAGGTCGGACGCGGTCACCGCGCCCTGCCGCCGCTCGGCGAGCAGCAGCGGCAGGAACCCGAAGCAGGAGCCCAGGTCCAGCACCGAGCCCCGGCCGACGAGTTCGAGGGCCCGTCCGTAGACGGGGGCGAACCCGGCGATCGACGAGTGCACGGCGTCAGCCGGCCGGTGGGCGCAGCGCCGGATCCGGGTGAGGGTGTTGTCGTAGAAGGTGGTCCAGGCGGCCAGCGGGCCGTCCACACAGGAGCGCACCACGCCCGTGAACACCCGCTCGAAGACGTCGTTCCCGGACAGCCAGCCCGGCGCGAACAGCTCCTCGGCGAGGAGTCCCGCCAGATCGTTGTCCAGCTGATCGGGGCGCAGCCAGTGCCCCAGTTCGACCCGCCGGCCGCGGCGGCGCAGGCTGAAGTGCTCGGTGCGGACGATGGGATCCGGCACCGTGGCGCAGCCGGGACGCTCGCGCACCACGTGCACCACCGCGTCGGTGTACCGGCCGGGCGCACCCGGCGCCAGCGGGTCGATGCGGCGCGCGGCGACGGCGATGCGCGGCGGGGAGACGCTCATGACGGCTGCTCCGTCAGGAGACGGGACCATGACGGCCGCTCCGCCGGAGGATCTGCCACGGTGCTCATCGGCCGGTCGCCTCCGCGGCCAGCCGGTGGGCCACGCGTTCCAGCCCGGCGAGGTCGCCGACCACCTGCACCCGGTCGCAGTGCTCCGCGTACCGGGGCAGGTCGCAGGCGCCCAGGGACCAGGACCAGCGCGGCTCCGGGGTGAGCCAGACCGTCTGCCGCACCCGGCGGGTGATCTCCTCGAAGGCGGCCAGTCCCGGCGGGTTGCCGTTGCCCCGGCCGTCGCCGAGGACCAGCAGCGTGGTGCGCCGGCCGAGCGCGGGGGAGTGCTCGGCCAGCAGCAGCTCCAGCGTCCGGCCGTAGTCGGAGGTGGCGTCCACGTCGAGCAGACCGCCCGCCGGCAGTCCGTCGAAGACCAGGCCGAGCGCCTTGTGCAGCGGATGCTCCGCGAACAGCTCGGTGATCTCGACCGGTTCGTCGACGAAGGCGAACGAGCGGACCTGACCGAACAGGGACTGCAGCCCGTGCACCAGATGCAGGGTGAAGCGGGCGGTGGCGCGCACCGACAGCGACACGTCCGCGAGGACGACCAGCCGCGGCCGGTCCTCCGCGCGGGTCACCGTGACCGGCCGGAACGGCACACCGTCGTAGCGCATATTGCGGCGCATGGTGCGGCCCGGATCCACGCGGCCCCGGGGCGTGGCGCGCCGGCGGCTGGTGAGCGCCCCGCCCAGGGTGCGGCCCACCCGCCGCAGCGCCTCCTCCAGTTGCTCCCGCTCCGCCTCGTCGATGCTCTCGGTGCGGGCGCGACCGGCGATCCGGGCCGACTCCACGGCCACCGCCTCGAGTTCGGCGAGCCGGTCCAGATGGCGGGCGAGCAACTCGGGCAGCCGGTCGACGACACCGGCCAGCGGGCCACGCGCACCGGCGTCGTCGTCCCGTTCGTCGTCGGACGCGCCGGACGGGCGGCCGAGCAGGGCGTCCGCCTGCGCCACGGACAGCTCGGTGCCGAGCCGGTGACCGGTGCCGGGGGCGAGCCGTCCGGGCACCCCGGCGCCGTGCAGGCGCTCCGTCTCCAGCTGCACCGAGGGGGCGCCCGCGGCGTCCGTGCCGCCGTCCTCCGACAGCACGATCTCGTCGGTCATCGAGGCCAGGTCGATCTTGTTGGCCTCCTGGTGCAGGTTGTACTGCTCGGCCAGGTCCCGCTGGTCGAAGTAGTCGCGGATGTCGGACGGCTTGCCGTGGCTGTGGCCCTGCCGCGGAGTCCCGGCCGGTTCCTCGGAGACGGTGTACGACTCCAGCTCCCCGGTGTCGGTCAGGTCGTCGTGGGCGTGATCGTGACCGTGCCCTCCGGCGTCCCGCGCCACCGGGCGCAGCGCGAAGAACGCGGTGAACAGCTCGTCGAACAGCTCGTCGTCCCGCCGGTCCTTGACCAGCGTCATCCGCAGCGCCTCCCGCAGCGTCTCCCGGTCGGCGAGCACACCGGGCTGGGCGGCCCCGCGCATGGCGTCCAACGCCTCCGAGGCCGAGACCCGCATCCCGGACAGCCGCAGCAGGCGGACGAATCGGTGCACCCCGGCTTCCATCTCCCACCCCCGCTGTCAGCCGTCGCCGGTGCGGCGGCGGGCCACGGCGGCGAAGGCACGGGCACCCTGGCCGGAACCGGGCTCGGCGCGGCGGACGGGGCCGGGACCGGGCGAGCCGTAGTAGCCGTCGTCGTGCCGGCCCGGCAGGTCCTTGGCCTTGCGCACCTCACGCCCGTCGGGCCCGGCGTCGGGGTCGTCGCCGGTGTCGCGGTGCTGCCCGTTGTGGCGGTGGGGGTGCCCGTCGTGGTGGTGACCGTCGTGGTGATGGGCTCCGTGGTGATGGCCTCCGTGGTGAGGGTGCCCGTCGTGGTGGTGGCCCCCGTGCAGGTGCCCCGGCTCGGGCAGCTCCCGGTTGGGGTCGACCAGACGGGGCAGCACCTCCTGGGCGCGCCCGAGATCGCGCTCGTACTTGAGCACCACCCCGGCGGTCTCGGCGAGGACCGCCGGATCGAGCTCCTCCACGCCGAGCACCGCGAGCGTGCGGGCCCAGTCGATGGTCTCCGAGATGCTCGGGCTCTTGCGCAGCGGCAGCTCGCGCAGTCCTCGCACCACCTCGACGAGGTGCCGTGCCGCCGCCTCCGGCAGCCCCGTCCGCTTCGACCGCACGATCTGAAGCTCGCGTTCCGCGTCCGGGTAGTCCAGGAAGAGATGCAGGCAGCGGCGCTTGAGCGCGGCGGACAGATCACGGGTGTTGTTCGAGGTCAGCACGACGAACGGCGGGACCTTCGCGGTGAAGGTGCCGACCTCCGGGACCGACACCTGGTACTCGGCGAGGCACTCCAGGAGCACGGCCTCCAGCGCCTCGTCGGCCCGGTCGACCTCGTCGATCAGCAGCACGGAGGGCTGCTCGCCGCGCACCGCGTCCAGCAGGGGGCGCGGCGCGAGGAACCGGTCGGAGAAGAACACGCTGTCCTGCTCCGCGATCCGGCGCACCGCCGAGGCCAGGTCGGGGGCGTCGGCCGTGAGGTCGCCGATCTTGTCGCGCAGCATCTGGGTGTAGAGCAGCTGCTTGCCGTAGTCCCACTCGTACAGGGCCCGGCTCTCGTCCTGGCCCTCGTAGCACTGCAGCCGCAGCAGCCGGCGCCCGGTGACCGCGGCGAGGGTCTTGGCCAGCTCGGTCTTGCCGACGCCGGCCGGGCCCTCCAGCAGCACCGGCTTGTTCAGCCGGGTCAGCAGGAACACGGTGGTGGCGAGCCGCCGGGAGGCGATGTAGCCGTGGGCCGCGAGACGTTCGGCGACGTCGTCGACCGAGGCGAACGCGGGAGTCTCGGCGTGGGTCTCGGTGTCCTCGGTGGGGATGGTGTGCACGTGTCCTCCGTCCGTCGGGGGGACGCCGGGGAAGCGGGGGCGGGGAGACGATGACCTCGGGCCGTCTCCCCGCCCCCGTGCCTGCCGGGCGTCGCCGGGGAGCGCTCAGCCGAGCAGGTCGTCCAGGTCGCCGGTCATGCAGTGCTCGACGACCGGGCGGACGGTGTCGAAGGTGCACTCCTTGGCGTTGCCCGGGGTGCAGGCGTCGCCGAGGACGTGGTGGGTGATGCGGTCCACGTCGGCCGCGTCGCCCGCGATCTCCTTGGCCCGCTCGTAGAACTTCGTCGGGCCCTGGCCCAGGCGGTTCTTGGAGTAGGTGTCCTGGCGGACGTCGGTGAACTTCTCCGGGATGCCGACGTCGCGCAGCAGCCGGATGCCCGCGGCGAGCGCCGCCTCGGCCGCCTTGACCTTGGTCATGCCGTGGGTGTCCACGCCCATCGCCTCGGCGATGTCCGCGAACCGCTCGTAGTGCGTGGGCATGTTGAACGCCCACACGCGGGGCAGCGCGATGGCGTTGTTGAGGCCGTGGTGGGTGTCGTAGAAGGCGCTCACGGCGTGCGAGATGGAGTGGATGATGCCCAGGCCGCCCGAGTTGAACGCCTGCGCCGCGATGTACTGGGCGTACATCATGCCCTCGCGCCCGGCCAGGTCCTGGCCGTTCCACACCGCCTGCCGCAGGTGACGTGCCGTCAGCCGGATGGCGTGCAGCGCGTTGCCCAGCGACGGCTGGAAGTCGAGCCGGGAGACGTACGGCTCGGAGGCGTGGGCGAGGACGTCGAAGCCGCACTGGGCGGTGTAGTCCAGCGGGCAGTCGTAGTACAGCGTCGGGTCGTCGATGGCGAGGGAGGCCACCGCGGCGTCGTCGAAGGCGACGTACTTGTGCGGGTTGTCCGGGTCGGTGGTGGTGTCGGTGATGACGTACGCCCACGAGGTCTCCGAACCGGTGCCGGCCGTGGTGGAGACCGCGATGTGCGGCGGGTTCTTGGGGTTCTCCGACTTGTTGAAGCCCTCGAAGTCGTTGACGTTGCGGCCGTCGTGGGCCACCGAGATCCGGGCGCCCTTGCAGGCGTCGTGCGCGGAGCCGCCGCCGATGGAGACGAAGGAGTCGCAGGCGTTCTCCTGGTACAGCGCCACGGCGTCCATGACGTTGTAGTCCTTGGGGTTGGACTCGACCTTGTCGTACAGCACGACCTCCAGGCCGTGGTACTTCAGCGACTCGACGATCTTGTGCACGGTGTCGCTGCCGCGCAGACCCGTGGTCATCACCAGCGTCCGCCGGAACCCCAGCTTCTTCGCCTCCGGACCGATCAGCTCATGGGCGCCGGGGCCCATCAGCGCCCGGGGGAAGGGGTGGAACTCCTTGATGGGGAAGGGCTTGAGAAGTTCTTCGACCTGCATGATCGCGACTGTCCTTTCCGCGCGGTGATCCGCGCGAGCTGCGTCGACTGCTCCGTCGCCGGCGGCGCAGGGTCCGGGGGGAGCACGGACGTGCCGGCAGTGTGCGGCGGGCTTCACCCTCCGGGAACGGCGCTCCGGGCGACACCGGCCGCACGGACGGCAGATCGGCACGGAAGGACAGTCCCGGCCCCCTCCGGTCGCAGGGGCCGGCCCGGGAACACCGGCGCCCTGCGGCCCGGCCCTGTCCGACCGGGCAGGGCGGGGACGGCCGGAAGCAGGGCGAACGGCGCCTTGGCCGCGTCCTAGCGTCGGCATCGGGTCCGGTACCGCGACCACGCGCCGGGCCCCTCACTCCATCCGCCACCGTTCCCAGGAGGACGCCATGCCCGCAGTGCAGGACGAGAACCGCCTCGCCGAGCCGGAGGCCACCGCCCCGGCGCCCGTATCGGCGGACGGTGACGTGAGCGAGGAGGTCCTCGTCGAGGAGGTCTCCATCGACGGCATGTGCGGCGTCTACTAGGCCGGCCGCGATGACCACCCCGGCCTTCGACACCGCCCGCCCGTACCGGCTCAGCCCGAGTGTCGCGCTGCGCCCCGAACCGTTCGGGGCGCTCGCCTACCACTTCGGCAACCGCCGGCTGTCGTTCCTCAAGGCGCCCGAACTCCTCGGGCTGGTCCAGCGCCTGGACGGCCGCACCAGCGTGCGGGACGTGCTGGCCGGGGTGCCCGAGCGGCGCCGGGAGGCCTTCCGCCGGGCGCTGGCCTCCCTGGCCGCCGCCGACATGATCGTCCCCACCGAAGCGGAGCCGCAGCCGTGACCCTCACCCCCGAATCCCCGCCCGTGCCCGCCCTGGCCGAGCAGTTCAAGGGCGGCCTGCACGCCCCCATCTGCCTGACCTGGGAGTGGACCTACGCCTGCAACCTCTCCTGCGCGCACTGCCTGTCCTCCTCCGGCCGGCGCGACCCCGAGGAGCTGACCACGGACGAGATGCGCTCCGTGATCGACGAGCTGCAGCGCATGCAGGTCTTCTACGTCAACGTCGGTGGCGGCGAGCCCACCGTCCGCCCAGACTTCTGGGACCTGCTGGACTACGCTGTCGCCCGCCGGGTCGGCGTGAAGTTCTCCACCAACGGCCTGCGGCTCACCCCCGAACGGGCCCGGCGGCTGGCCGCCACCGACTACGTCGACGTCCAGATCTCCCTGGACGGCGCCACCCGTGAGGTCAACGACGCGGTGCGCGGCCGGGGTTCGTACGACATGGCCGTGCGCGCCATGGAGAACCTCGCGGAGGCCGGCTTCCGCGACTTCAAGATCTCGGTCGTGATGACCCGTCAGAACGTGAGCCAGCTCGACGAGTTCGCCGCGCTGGCCGATCGCTACGGCGCCCAGCTGCGCATCACCCGGCTGCGGCCCTCCGGACGCGGCGCGGACGTCTGGGACGAGCTGCACCCGACGCCGGAACAACAGCTGGAGATCTACCACTGGCTCCTCCGGCACGGCGAACGAGTGCTCACCGGGGACTCGTTCTTCCACCTCAACGCCCTCGGCTCCGAGCCCCTCCCGGGGCTCAACCTGTGCGGCGCCGGACGCGTCGTATGCCTCATCGACCCCGTCGGGGACGTCTACGCCTGCCCGTTCGCCCTCCACGACGCGTTCAAGGCGGGCAACGTCCGCGCGCCGGGCGGCTTCGAGCGGGTGTGGCGGGACTCGGCGCTCTTCGCCGAGCTGCGCAGGCCCGGCACCGGCGGTGCCTGCTCGGGCTGCCCGGCGTACGACACCTGCCAGGGCGGCTGCATGGCCGCGAAGTTCTTCACCGGGCTGCCGCTGGACGGCCCCGACCCCGAGTGCGTCAAGGGGCATGGTGCCGCCGCGCTCGCGGCGGTCGACCCGGGCGCGCTGCCGCGCCAGGGCAAGGACCACTCGCACCGCACGGTCCCCCTCGGCATGCCCGCGGTCCGCACCGCCCGCCCGGACCGCCCCTGCGACGAGAGCCCGCTGGCGGGGCTCATCCCCACTCACGCACCGGACGACGAGCACGACGAGCACCACGAGAACGAAGAGAACGAAGGGGACGGGACAACGAGATGAGCGCGTGGATCGAGACGGTCGCCGAGGCCCAGCGGCGAGCGCGCAGGCGGCTGCCGAAGTCCGTCTACAGCGCCCTGCTCGCCGGCTCCGAGAAGGGCGTCTCCTACGACGACAACACCGCCGCCTTCGCCGAACTGGGCTTCGCCCCGCATGTGGCGGACCTGTCCCCCAAGCGGGACCAGGCCACCACCGTCCTCGGGCAGGACATCGCCCTGCCGGTGATCATCTCGCCGACGGGCGTGCAGGCCGTGCACCCCGACGGCGAGGTCGCCGTGGCGCGTGCCGCGGCCGCGCGCGGCACCGCGATCGGGCTCAGCTCCTTCGCCAGCAAGCCGCTGGCCGAGGTCGTCGCCGCCAACCCGAACACGTTCTTCCAGATGTACTGGATGGGCTCCAAGGACGCGATGACCCGGCGCATCGAGTACGCCCGCGAGGCCGGCGCCAAAGCCCTGATCGTCACCCTCGACTGGTCGTTCTCCTACGGACGCGACTGGGGCAGCCCCCGGATCCCGGAGCGGCTGACGCTGAAGGAGATGGTGCGCTTCGCCCCCGAGGCGGTGAGCCGCCCGCGCTGGCTGTGGGACTTCGTCAAGTCCCGGAGCCTGCCGGACCTGACCACCCCCAACCTCGCCGAGCCCGGCCGGGACGCCCCCACCTTCTTCGGCGCCTACGGCGAGTGGATGCAGACCCCGCCCCCCTCCTGGGAGGACGTGCGCTGGCTGCGCGAGCAGTGGGACGGGCCGTTCCTGCTCAAGGGCGTCTGCCGGGTCGACGACGCCCTGCGCGCCGTCGACGCCGGGGTCACCGCCATCTCCGTGTCCAACCACGGCGGCAACAACCTGGACGCCACCCCGGCCCCCATCCGCGCCCTGCCCGCCATCGCCGACGCGGTCGGCGACCAGGTCGAACTGCTGCTGGACGGCGGAGTCCGGCGCGGCAGCGACGTCGTCAAGGCGCTGGCGCTCGGCGCCCGGGCCGTGATGATCGGCCGCGCCTACCTGTGGGGCCTCGCGGCAGCCGGGCAGCAGGGCGTGGAGAACGTGCTGGACATCATCAGCCGCGGCATCGACTCCGCCCTGCTCGGCCTCGGCCGCTCCTCGGTGCACGAACTGACCCGCGACGACGTGGTCGTCCCGCCGGGCTTCACCCGCGCCCTGGGCACGCCCCGCACCCCGGGCGGGCCCGGCACTCCGAGCGCACCCCGCACGTCGGGCACGCCCCGCACCCCGGACGCACCCCGCACCTCGGGCGCGCCCAGCACTCCGGGCACGGTCTGACCGCCATGGCCACCACCCGCCTCGCGGACCTGACCTGGCCGGACCTCGAGGACCGCCGTCCCCTCGTCCTGCTGCCCCTCGGCTCCTGCGAACAGCACGGCCCCCACCTGCCGCTGGACACCGACACCGCGGTGGCCCGGGCGGTGACCGAGCGGGCGGTGGCCCGGCTCGGCGCCGACGGGACGGACGTGGTGATCGGGCCGCCGGTGACGTACGGCGCCAGCGGCGAGCACGAGGGCTTCCCCGGCACCGTCTCCATCGGCCACGAGGCGCTGCGGCTGCTGATCACCGAGATCGGCCGCTCGCTGCTGCGCTGGGCCGGCCGCCTGCTGGTGGTCAACGGTCACGGAGGCAATGTGCCCGGCCTCGCCGACGCGGTGACCGGGCTGCGCGGCGAGGGCCGGGACGTGGCCTGGTGGCCGTGCACGCTCCCGGGCGCCGACGCCCACGCGGGCCGCACCGAGACCTCGCTGATGCTCCGGCTGCGCCCGGCGGCGGTACGCCCCGAGCGGGCGGTCGCCGGGCGCACCGAGCCCGTCCGGCTGCTGATGGACCGGCTGATCGCCGAGTCCGTGCGCGGAGTCAGCCCGTCCGGCGTCCTGGGCGACCCGGCCGGGGCCGGCGGCGGGGAGGGGGAACGGCTCCTGGAGCGGATGGCGGACCGGCTGGCGGACGGCGTCCGCGCCTGGGAGGTGTCCGGGCACGGGCGGCTGCGCACCCCGCCGTCCGGCCGTTGCCGGCCGCGGCCCGTCGCGTCCCGCCCCGGAGAAGCCTCATGACGCGGCGCCGGGTCGCCGTGGTCACCGGCGCCGCCCGCGGCATCGGCGCCGCGACGGTGCGGCGTCTCGCCCGGGACGGGTGGGCGGTCGTCGCCGTCGACCGGTGCGCCGACGACCCGGACGTGCCGTACCCGCTCGCCGGGCCGCAACAACTCGACGAGCTGGAACGGGAGTTCGCCCGGGTCCGTGCGATCCGCGCCGATGTGCGCGACGCCCATGCCCTGCGGGACGCGGTGGAGCTGGCCGAGTCCGAGTTCGGCGGTCTGGACGCCGCGGTGGGCGCGGCGGCGGTGATCCTGGGCGGCGGCCCGGTGTGGGAGCAGAGCGACACGCAGTGGCGGACCCTCCTCGACGTGGACCTCCTCGGCGTCGTCCACCTGGCGCGGGCCGCCGTGCCCGCCCTGCTGCGCCGCCCCCGCCCCCGGCAGGGCCGGTTCGTCGCCCTAGCCTCGGCCGCCGCGCACCGGGGCCTGTGGGGGCTCGGCGCCTACTGCGCCGCCAAGCACGCCGTGGTCGGCCTGGTCCGCGCCCTCGCCTGCGACCTGCGGGAGACCGGCGTCACCGCGGTCGCCGTCTCCCCGGGCGCCACGCGCACCGACATGCTCCGCGCCACCGCCGGCCTGTACGGCCTGCCCGACCCCGAGCGGCTCGCCGAACGGCAGCTGACGGGGCGTTCGCTGGAGCCCGAGGAGGCGGCCGCCGTGGTCGCCTGGGCCTGCTCGGCGGAGTCCGGCGCGGTCACCGGTTCCGTACTGCACGCGGACGGAGGCTTCACGGCATGACCTGGTTCCCGCGGGACGTCGCACGCACCACCCGTTCCCGTTCCGTGAGCCTCGTGGCACCCGGCAACAGCCGGCTCCCCGACGGCTTCGCGGTCGAACTCGCCGGAGACACCCACCGCTCCGAGGACGGTCACCTCATGCTGGGCGGCTCGCCGCCGCGGCTGCTGCGCCTGGGACCGGCCGCCGTACGGCTGCTGGCCGACGGCCGTCTCGTGGTGCGGGACGCGGGGAGCGCCGTCCTCGCGCGCCGCCTGCTGGACGCGGGCGTGGCCCACCCCCGTCCCGCGCCCGTCCCGGTCCGCGACACCACCCTCGCCGTGCCCGTCCGGGACCGGGCGGACCAGCTCGACGGCCTGCTCACCGCCCTGCGCGCCGACCCCGCAACCTCCGAACTGCCCGTCCTGGTCGTCGACGACGGGTCCCGGGACCCCGAGGCCCTGGCGCGCGTGGCCCGGCGTCACGGAGCCCGGCTGCTCACCCACCCCCGCAATCTCGGCCCGGCCGCCGCCCGCAACACCGCGCTGCGGCACGCCCGTACGGCCTTCGTCGCGTTCTGCGACTCCGACGTCCTGCCCGGACCGGGGTGGCTGGCGCCGCTGCTCGCCCACTTCGCCGACCCGGCCGTGGCCCTGGTCGCGCCCCGGATCGTCGCCCTGCCCGTGCCGGCCCCCGGACTCCTGGACCGCTACGAACACCTCCGCTCGCCGCTCGACATGGGGGAGCGGGAGGCGCCGGTCGTGCCGGTGTCGATGCTCTCCTACGTCCCGAGCGCCACGGTCGTCGTCCGCCGCTCGGCCGTGGGTACCGGCTTCGACGAGCGGATGCGGGTCGGCGAGGACGTCGACCTGTGCATGCGGCTGCACGAGGCGGGCTGGCGGCTGCGGTACGTCCCGCAGGTCCGCGTGGGCCACCGCCACCGCACCGGTCTGCGCGACTGGCTGGCCCAGCGCGCCGGATACGGCACCGGCGCCGCCGACCTGGCCCTGCGTCACCCCGGCCGGGTGCCCCCGCTGTACGCCGCGCCCTGGTCCCTCGCGGCCTGCGCCCTGCTGCTGCGCGGGGGGCCGCTGCCGGCCGCCGGCGCGCTGGCGCTGACCGCCGCCACCGCCGTCCGCGTGACCCGGCGCATGCCCGACGCCGACCACCCGGCCCGCGCGGGCGCCCTGCTGGCACTCGCCGCCCTGCGCGGCACCGGCGAGCAGCTGCTGCGCTGCGCCACCCGCCACCACTGGCCCCTTGCGCTGGGAGCGGCCGTCGTCAGCCGCCGGGCCCGCCGGCTGCTGGCCGTCGCCGCCCTCGCCGAGGGGCTGGCCGACCACCACCGTTCCGGAAGCCCGCTCCACCCGCTCACCCACACCGCGATCCGCCGCCTGGACGACCTGGCCTACGGCTGGGGCGTGTGGCAGGGCGCCCTGCGGCGCCGCACCGCCGAGCCGCTGCTGCCCCGTCTCGCCCTGCCGCTGCGCGACCGCCGCGCCCGGCGCCCCTGGGAGCCCCGGCCGGTGGCACCAACCTCGCACCAACCGGAAACGGCCACCGTGGAGACCTGGTGACGGACGTGCCCGCCCCGAGCCGCGTCCGTCACCGCCCAGCCCGCACCCCGTTGGCCGCCCACCCGCACCCCCTTGGAGGAAGCCGCATGTCCCCGCGCCCCGATCGACGTCCCGCGCCCGACCTGGAGTTCTGGGCACGGCAGGCCGGGCAGCTGCACTGGGAGACCGAGTGGTCCGAGGTCCTCGACCGCTCCGACGCGCCCTTCGTGCGCTGGTTCACCGGTGGCCGGCTGAACGCCGCCTACAACTGCGTCGACCGGCACGTCGAGGCCGGGCACGGCAACCAGGTCGCCTTCCACTGGGAGGGCGAGCCCGGCGACACCCGCACCATCACCTACGCCGAGCTGCGACGCGAGGTGTGCCGGACCGCCAACGCCCTGCTCTCGCTGGGCCTGAGGGCCGGTGACCGGGTCGCCATCCAGCTGCCGATGATCCCGGAGGCCGTGTTCGCCATGCTGGCCTGCGCCCGGCTCGGGCTGCCGCACAGCGTGGTCTTCGGCGGGTTCTCACCGGCCGCGCTCAGGTCCCGCATCGAGGACGCCGGAGCCCGGCTGCTGATCACCTCCGACGGGCAGTACCGGCGCGGCAGGGCCGAGCCGATGAAGGCGCTCACCGACGAGGCGACCGCCCACACGCCGGGCGTCGAGCACGTCCTGGTGGTCCGCCGCACCGGCACCGCGGTGCCCTGGACCGAGGGCCGGGACCTGTGGTGGCACGAGCTGGTGGACCGGCAGAGCATGGAGCACACCCCGGAGGCCTTCGACGCCGAGCACCCGCTGTTCATCCTCTACACCTCGGGCACCACCGGCCGGCCCAAGGGCATCCTGCACACCACCGGCGGCTACCTCACCCAGGCCGCCTGCACCCACCGCACGGTCTTCTCCCTCGACCCCGGCAGCGACGTCTACTGGTGCACCGCCGACATCGGCTGGATCACCGGGCACACGTACATCGTCTACGGTCCGCTCGCCAACCGCACCACCTCGGTGATGTACGAGGGCACGCCCAACACCCCGCACGAGGGGCGGCACTTCGAGATCATCGAGCGGTACGGGGTGTCCGTCTACTACACCGCCCCCACCCTCATCCGCACCTTCATGAAGTGGGGCGAGGACATCCCCGCCCGCTACGACCTGTCCTCGATCCGGGTGCTCGGCAGCGTCGGCGAGCCGATCAACCCCGAGGCATGGCGCTGGTACCGCACCCACCTCGGCGCCGGACGGGCGCCCGTGGTGGACACCTGGTGGCAGACCGAGACCGGCGCCGTGATGATCGCCCCGCTGCCCGGCGGGCCGCCCGCCAAGCCCGGTTCGGCGCAGACACCGCTGCCGGGGATCTCCGCCAAGGTGGTGGACGACCGGGGCCGCGAGGTCGGCAAGGGGGAGAGCGGCTACCTGGTGCTCGACCAGCCGTGGCCGTCCATGCTGCGCGGCGTCTGGGGCGACGACGACCGCTACCGGGAGACGTACTGGTCCCGCTTCGCCGAGCACGGCTACTACTTCGCCGGTGACGGCGCCCGCTACGACGACGACGGCGACATCTGGCTGCTGGGCCGGGTCGACGACGTGATGAACGTGTCCGGGCACCGGATCTCCACCGCCGAGGTGGAGTCGGCGCTGGTGTCCCACCCCACGGTCGCCGAGGCCGCCGTGGTCGGTGCCTCGGACCCGACGACCGGTCAGGCCGTCGTCGCCTTCGTCATCCTGCGCGGCGCCGCCGCCGGAACACCGGCCGACGAGGTGGTCTCGGCGCTGCGCGAGCACGTGGCGCGGGAGATCGGGCCCATCGCCAAGCCCCGGCGGATCCTGGTCGTCCCCGAGCTGCCCAAGACCCGCTCCGGGAAGATCATGCGCCGGCTGCTCCGCGACGTCGCCGAGAACCGTGAGACGGGCGACGTCAGCACCCTCGCGGACGCCTCCGTGATGGAGCTGATCAACGCGGGCCTGGCGGCGGCCTCCGCACCGGCCGGGGGCCGGTGAGGCGACGATGCGGATCCTTCTCATGGGCCCGCCCGGAGCGGGCAAGGGCACCCAGGCGGAGATCCTCGGCCGGAGACTCGGCGTCCCTCACGTCTCCACCGGCGACCTGTTCCGGGACCACGTGGGCAGGCGGACGCCCCTGGGCCGGGAGGCGGCGCGGTTCCTGGACGCGGGCGAACTCGTACCCGACCGCGTCACCACGGACATGGTCCGGCACCGCCTGGACCAGCCGGACGCCGCGCGGGGATTCCTCCTCGACGGCTTCCCCCGCACGGTCCGCCAGGCGCACGCCCTGTCGGCGATCCTGTCCGCCCGGGGCGAGGCACTGGACGCCGTCGTGGAGTTCACCGCGCCCGAGGAGGTGCTGGTGCGGCGCCTGCTCGCGCGGGGCCGCCCCGACGACACGGAGGACGTCATCCGGCACCGGCAGCGGGTCCACCACCGCGAGACCGTGCCTGTCCTCGGGCACTACGCCGGGCTGGTGCGCACCGTCGAGGCCGTGGGGACGGTCGAGGACATCACCGCCCGGACCCTGAGGGCCCTGGGCCTGCCGGAGGGCGTCAGCACTCGATGATGTTGACCGCAAGGCCGCCGCGGGCCGTCTCCTTGTACTTCACCGACATGTCCGCGCCGGTGTCCTTCATGGTCTTGATGACCTTGTCCAGGGACACCTTGTGGGAGCCGTCGCCGCGCATCGCCATGCGGGCGGCGGTGACCGCCTTCACCGCGGCCATGCCGTTGCGCTCGATGCACGGGATCTGCACCAGGCCGCCCACCGGGTCACAGGTCAGGCCCAGGTTGTGCTCCATGCCGATCTCGGCCGCGTTCTCCACCTGCTCGGGGCTGCCGCCCAGCACCTCGGCCAGCGCGCCCGCCGCCATCGAGCAGGCCGAGCCGACCTCGCCCTGGCAGCCGACCTCGGCGCCGGAGATGGAGGCGTTCTCCTTGAACAGCATGCCGATGGCGCCGGCGGCGAGCAGGAAGCGGACCACGCCGTCCTCGTCGGCGCCCGGCACGAAGTTGATGTAGTAGTGCAGGACGGCCGGGATGATGCCCGCGGCGCCGTTGGTCGGGGCGGTCACCACCCGGCCGCCGGCCGCGTTCTCCTCGTTCACCGCCATCGCGTAGAGGGTGATCCACTCCATGGCCAGGGCCCCCGGGTCGCCCTCGGAGCGCAGCTTGCGCGCGGTGTTCGCGGCCCGGCGCTTCACCCGCAGCCCGCCCGGCAGGATGCCCTCGCGGGTCATGCCGCGCTGCACGCACTCCCGCATCACCCGCCAGATCTCCAGCAGGCCGGCCCGGATCTCCTCCTCGCTGCGCCAGGCCCGCTCGTTCTCCAGCATCAGCGCGGAGATCGACAGACCGGTCTCCTTGGTCAGGCGCAGCAGCTCGTCCCCCGTGCGGAAGGGGTACTTCAGCACCGTGTCGTCGAGCTTGATCCGGTCCGCGCCCACCGCGTCCTCGTCGACCACGAACCCGCCGCCCACCGAGTAGTACGTCTTCGTCAGCAGCTCGGCGCCGGAGGCGTCGTACGCCCACAGGGTCATGCCGTTGGCGTGGTACGGCAGCGCCTTGCGGCGGTGCAGCACCATGTCGTCGTCGAAGGAGAAGGCGATCTCGTGCTCGCCGAGCAGCCGCAGCCGTCCGCTCTCCTTGATCTTCTCCACCCGCTCGTCGGCCGTGTCCACGTCCACCGTGCGGGGCGAGTCGCCCTCCAGGCCGAGCAGCACCGCCTTGGGCGTGCCGTGCCCGTGACCGGTGGCGCCGAGGGAGCCGTACAGCTCCGCGCGGACCGAGGCGACGGAGCCGAGCAGCTCCTCGTTGCGCAGCCGCCGGGCGAACATGCGGGCCGCCCGCATCGGACCGACCGTGTGCGAACTCGACGGGCCGATGCCGACCGAGAACAGGTCGAAGACGGAGATGGCCACGGGGACTCCTAGGAAGCGGGGGTGGTGCTCAAGGGGCGGGGCGGCCGTGCCGGCTCATGGCGGGCACGGCCGCCCCGGTGATGCTCTGTGCTACTTGTTCAGCCCCGGGTACAGCGGGTGCTTCTCCGCCAGCGCCGCGACCCGGGCCTTCAGCGCCTGGGCGTCGTACGACGGCTTGAGCGCCTCGGCGATCACGTCCGCGACCTCGGCGAAGTCCTCGGCGGTGAAGCCGCGGGTCGCCAGGGCCGGCGTACCGATGCGCAGACCGGAGGTCACCATCGGCGGGCGCGGGTCGTTGGGGACGGCGTTGCGGTTGACCGTGATGCCCACCTCGTGGAGGCGGTCCTCGGCCTGCTGACCGTCCAGCTCGGAGTCGCGCAGGTCGACCAGGACCAGGTGGACGTCCGTGCCGCCGGTCAGAACGGACACGCCCGCCGCCTTCGCGTCGTCCTTCACCAGGCGCTCGGCGAGGATGCGGGCGCCCTCCAGCGTACGACGCTGGCGCTCCTTGAACTCCTCGCTCGCGGCGACCTTGAAGGCGACCGCCTTGGCAGCGATCACATGCTCCAGCGGGCCGCCCTGCTGACCGGGGAAGACCGCCGAGTTGATCTTCTTCGCCAGCTCGGCGGTGGACAGGATCACACCGCCGCGCGGGCCGCCCAGCGTCTTGTGCGTGGTGGTGGTCACCACATGGGCGTGCGGCACCGGGTTCGGGTGCAGGCCCGCCGCGACCAGACCGGCGAAGTGCGCCATGTCGACCATGAGGTAGGCGCCGACCTCGTCCGCGATCCGGCGGAACGCGGCGAAGTCCAGCCGGCGCGGGTAGGCCGACCAGCCGGCCACGATCAGCTTCGGCTTGCTCTCCTTGGCCAGCCGCTCGACCTCGGCCATGTCGACCTGGCCGTCGTCGCCGACGTGGTAGGCGACCACGTTGTAGAGCTTGCCGGAGAAGTTGATCTTCATACCGTGGGTCAGGTGCCCGCCGTGCGCGAGGTTCAGACCCATGATCGTGTCGCCCGGCTTGAGCAGCGCGAACATCGCGGCGGCGTTGGCCTGTGCACCGGAGTGCGGCTGGACGTTGGCGTGCTCGGCGCCGAAGAGCTCCTTCACCCGGTCGATGGCGATCTGCTCGACCACGTCGACGTGCTCACAGCCGCCGTAGTAGCGGCGGCCGGGGTAGCCCTCGGCGTACTTGTTGGTCAGGACCGAGCCCTGGGCCTCCATGACCGCGACCGGCGCGAAGTTCTCCGAGGCGATCATCTCGAGGGTGGACTGCTGGCGGTGCAGCTCGGCGTCGACCGCGGCGGCCACGGCCGGGTCGAGCTCATGCAGGGGCGTGTTCAGAACGGACATGGCGTACGGCTCCTCAGCCGGCGATGTGGGCGTCGTACTCGGCGGCGGAGAGCAGGTCGGACGGCTCCTCGGAGACGCGCACCTTGAACAGCCAGCCGCCCTCGAAGGGGGCCGAGTTCACCAGCGAGGGGTCGTTCACCACGTCCTCGTTGATCTCGGTGACCTCACCGGAGACGGGGGAGTACAGGTCGCTGACCGACTTGGTCGACTCCAGTTCGCCGCAGGTCTCGCCCGCGGTCACGGTGGCCCCGACCTCGGGGAGCTGGACGAACACGACGTCGCCGAGCGCGTTCGCCGCGTGCTCGGTGATGCCGACCGTCGCGACGCCGTCCTCGGCGGCCGACAGCCACTCGTGCTCCTTGCTGTAACGCAGCTGCTGGGGGTTGCTCATGGCCTGAATTCTCCTGTACGGGGGTGATGGCTGATGACTCAGGGACCTGGGTGAGGCATGCGTGAGCAGGCCGGACGTGCCCCGATGCGCGGCACGCGCGGTGGTCCGGCTTAAGACGGTGTCACTTCTGGCGTTTGTAGAACGGCAGCGCAACGACGTCGTACGGCTCGTGGGTGCCGCGGATGTCCACGCCGACGCCCTCGGTGCCGGGCTCGGCGTGCGCGGTGTCGACGTACGCCATGGCGATCGGCTTGCCCAGGGTCGGCGACGGGGCTCCGGAGGTGACCTCGCCGATCACCTCGCCGCCGGCCACCACCGCGTACCCGGCGCGGGGCACCCGGCGGCCCCGGGCGACCAGCCCGACCAGGACCCGCGGCGGGTTCTGCGCGGCCCGCTCGGCGGCCTCGGCGAGCGCGGCGCGGCCCACGAAGTCGCCCTCCTTGTCGAACTTCACCACCCGGCCGAGACCGGCGTCGAAGGGGGTGAGGGAGGTGGTCAGCTCGTGCCCGTACAGCGGCATGCCGGCCTCCAGGCGCAGGGTGTCCCGGCAGGACAGCCCGCAGGGCACCAGCCCGGCGCCCTCGCCGGCCTTGGTCAGCGCCTGCCACAGCTCGACCGCGTGCTCCGGCTTCACGAACAGCTCGAAGCCGTCCTCGCCGGTGTAGCCGGTGCGGGCGATCAGCGCCGGCACCCCGGCGACCGTGCCCGGCAGGCCGGCGTAGTACTTCAGGTTCTCCAGGTCGGCGTCGGTGAGGCTCGCCAGGATGGCCGGGGACTCGGGGCCCTGCACCGCCAGCAGCGCGTAGGCGTCGCGGTCGTCGCGCACCTCGGCGTCGAAACCGGCCGCGCGCTCGGTCAGCGCGTCCAGCACCACCTGGGCGTTGGAGGCGTTGGCGACCACCATGTACTCGGTCTCGCCGAGCCGGTAGACGATCAGGTCGTCCAGGATGCCGCCGTCCTCGCGGCAGATCATGGTGTAGCGGGCGCGGCCCGGCTTGATGCCGCTGATGTTGCCCACCAGGGCGTAGTCAAGGAGGGCGGCCGCCTGCGGGCCGGTGACGGTGATCTCACCCATGTGCGACAGGTCGAACAGGCCGGCCCTGGTCCGCACGGCGTTGTGCTCGTCGCGTTCGGAGCCGTAGCGCAGGGGCATGTCCCAGCCGGCGAAGTCGGTCATCGTCGCGCCGAGGGCACGATGCACGGCATCGAGCGCGGTGCGGCGGAGTTCGGTACTGCTCATCGGTCGGTCTCCCAAGCATGACAGGCGAGGACATTTCCTCCCCATCTGTCATCGGAACCTGAGAGGTTCGCCATGACCACCGCTGTCGCGGCGATCAGGACTTGCACCTTGGGTGGGGCCACCGGAGCACTGCGGCAGCGGCCCGCTTTTCAGATGTGCCTCGCCCGCGCGGTAACGGGGCCTGAGAGATTCAAGGGAGGGACTTGCTCCTTCGGCGCCCCGGCGGCAAGGTGCCGGGGACTCTCCCGCGCGGATTCAAACGGCCGGTATGCAGTTGGCGCGCACATCATTGCACGCATCCCGGGCGTTCGGCAGGGGGACCCTTCTCAGCAGACGCACAGCGCGCACGACGATCACAGCAGGCTGTGACAGGCCTGTTCCGGAACGCGGACCAAAACGCACCACCAGGGCATTACCGTCTCTTTACACTCGGCGGGGAGGGGTCCACAGGACCGGCCCCAGGGGAGGACGAATACGGTGAACAGGATCACGGCGTACGCCACGACCCCGGGTGTCGGGCTGCCCGGCAGTCCCGTCGCACCCACCCGGGAGACGTGCGCGCCGCTGCCCGCGCCCGTCGTCCGCGATCTGCGCGACCGGGCGGGCCGCAGCCCGCGCGCGCTTCTTTTCGGCCCGCGCGACCTGGTCGCGGTCACCGGCCTGCCGGGCAGCGGCAAGTCCACCCTGATGCAGCGCACGGTGCGCGGCAGGCGCATCGACTCCCAGGACATGCGCGACCGCTGGGCGAGCCGGGTGCCCCGCTTCCTCCCCTACGCCTGCTACCGGCCCCTGGTGCGCCTCGCCCACTACGCCGGCCTGCGCCGCGCCCTGCGCACCGGCGAGCCCCTGGTCGTCCACGACTGCGGCACCCAGACCTGGGTGCGCCGCTGGCTCGCCCGCGAGGCCCGCCGCCGCGGCGGCGCCCTGCACCTGATCCTGCTCGACGTCCCGCCCGACGCGGCCCTCGAGGGCCAGCGCCGCCGCGGCCGCGCCGTCTCCCGCTACGCCTTCCGCCGCCACCGCACCGCCACCCACCGCCTCCTCCAAGCAGCCCACCAGGCCCACCTCCCCCCGGGCTGCGCCTCGGCCGTCCTCCTCGACCGCCCCGCCGCCGACGCCCTCCAGCGCATCGGCTTCACGGGCTGACCGGGGGTCACGGCCGTGGAGAACGGAGGGCTGGGGGCGCGTTAGCCTTCTGGGCTACGGCAGTGTTTCAGGCAGGCGGTAGGCAGATGGACATTCCGGCGGGCTTCTCCGCGGACTTCCCGGCGCAGGCGCATCCCCATCCGCATGGCGGGTGGCCCGGCAACGAGCTGGAGGAGGTGCTCTCCGCGTCGCTCGGTGTGCCCTCGGCCGGCGGGCGGATCGTCGAGGTGCTGGGACGCAGCTTCATCTGGGTGCCGCTGCCCAACGGCGGCGGCCCGCACAGCGGCCCGCTCGACCTGCCCGCCATGGAGCTGGACGGCCAGGCCTACGTCCCCGTCTTCAGCTCCGAGGAGCAGTTCCACCAGGTCGCCGGCTCGCACATGGCGTACACCATCGCGCCCGCCGTGGAGTTCGCGCGCGGTCTGCCGCCGCAGGCGGGCATCGCCATCAATCCGGGCGGGGTCGTCGGCATCCCGCTGCCGCCGCCCGCGGTGGCCGAGCTGTGCCGCGCCGGGCGCACCCCGCTGGACGGCCCGGCCTCCGGTGCCCGCGTCCGCCTGTTCGAACCGGACTGGCAGGACGACCCCGTCGGCTTCCTGTCGGCGGCGTCCGCGGAGTTCGACACCATCGGCGTCGTCACCACCGCCCGCCGCTGCCTCGCGGCGATCGAGACCGCCGATCCGGTGATGTTCGTGGGCGTGGAGCTCTCCCAGTGGGAGGGCGACCTGCGCGCCCGGCCGCTGGAGGCCCTCGGCCGTGCCCTGGCCAAGGCGCCGACCCCGTGGCCGGTCAACCTGGTCCTGCTGGACGTGACGCAGGACCCGGTGGGCACCTGGATGCGGGAGCGGGTGCGTCCCTTCTACCAGCGGCCGGCCGGCTGACCCGCGGGGCCGGCCGGCTGACCCGCGGGGTGCGGGGGGCCCGTGCGGCCGGCCGCGGCGCCCCGTGCCCGCAGCCGCACGGCGGACCCCGGGCTCCGGGGCGACCCTTAAGCTAGGTCCACTCACGGCGTTGACACAGAGGGGCGGTAACAGTGAGCGCGAGCGGCACCGCCGCGACCGGCCAGGTCGAGCACATGCTGCGCCAGGTGACGCCGGGGCGCTACGACGCCTACGAAGCCCTGCTGCGCGCCCTCGCCACCCCCTCCACCGGCCAGGTCTGGATGCTGCTGTGGCACGGCCAGGCCGGCTCCCCGGACGCCCAGTACGCCCACATGGAGGTCGACGGCCACGGCTACGCCCCGTGCGTCACCTCCGCGCAGGAACTCTCCGCGAGCGGCTGGAACCGCTCCTACGAGGTGGTCGACGGCCTCGACGTGGCCCGTGCCCTCTACCCCGACCACTACGGCCTCTGGCTCAACCCGCACGCCCCCGGCGGCGGCGTCGGCATCCCCTGGCTCGACCTGCGCCGCATCGCCACCGGCCTCGACCGCCAGCCCGCCGGGCCGCTGCGCCTGTCCGAACCGGCCGTCGAGATCCCGCAGTTCTACGCCCTGCTCACGCAGAACGCCCACCGCACCCCGGCGGTGCGTTCCCTGCGCCGCGCCTGGGTCCAGCCCGCGCTCGGCGCTCCGTACCTGGCCATCGGCCTGGATGTGTACGACACCTCCCCGCAGGCGGTGGACTCGGTGCGCACGATGATGCAGCAGTCCCTCGCCGCCATCCCGGACGGCCTCCCGGTGTCCACGGTCGCGATGAGCGACGAGCACGACCCGGTCGCCATGTGGCTGCGCCACAACGCCCGCCCCTTCTACGACCGCGAGGCCCACGCCCCGGCCCCCTCGGCCGCCCCCGCGCCCGCCGCCGGCTACGGCTGTCCGCCGGTCCAGCCCCCGGCCCCCGGCGCCTACTGAGCCGCACCCGGCCGCCCCGCCCCACCGCCGTCACCGGGCGCGGTTCACGCGCGTAGACGGCGGCAAAACGCTCCCGTGTGCCGTGATTTGCCCGATTCGCCTATGTCCGGCCCGCGTTAGCCGCTGTCCGGATAACGGAATTCCCAGGACAGCATCACGTTTACGCATCCATTCACGACCAGGTCTGGCAACTGATCGCCGATGCGTTGAAGACTCCCGGAGACACGGGCCGGTCGGTCCTGTGTACGAGACAAGCGACCGCTACAGCGGCAGCAAGGGGGGGTCGGCGGATCGCCGGCCCGAGAGGGGTCAATCGCACCGTGACCGCACCGATCGAGACCACGGGGGCGGAAGCCGGAGCACAGCCCGAGGCCGTGCTCGCCGGGGTCAAGAAGAGCCAGATCGAGGGGCGTTCGCTCACCCAGATCGCCTGGATGCGCTTCAAGCGCGACAAGGTGGCGATGGCCGGTGGTGTGGTGGTCGTCCTGCTCGTCCTGATGGCGGTGCTCTCCAAGCCCATCCAGTGGGTCTTCGGCCTGGATCCCGACAAGTTCAACCAGGACCTCATCGACCCCGCCCTGCTGGCCCCCAAGGGCGGCTGGGGCGGCATGAGCTGGGAGCACCCGCTCGGTGTCGACCCGCAGTACGGCCGGGACATGCTGGCCCGCATCATCGACGGCTCCTGGGTCTCCCTCCTGGTGGCCGGCGGTGCCACGCTGCTCTCCGTGCTGATCGGCACCGTGATGGGGCTGCTCGCCGGGTACTACGGCGGCTGGGTCGACTCCATCATCAGCCGGATGATGGACACCTTCCTGGCGTTCCCGCTGCTGCTGTTCGCCATCTCCATCTCGGCCTCGGTGCAGGACGGCTTCTTCGGACTGGACGGCCTGCCGCTGCGCATCTGCGTGCTGATCTTCGTGATCGGCTTCTTCAGCTGGCCGTACATCGGCCGTATCGTGCGCGCGCAGACGATGAGTCTGAGGGAGCGTGAATTCATCGAGGCGGCGCGCAGCATGGGCGCCCGCGGCCCCTACGTCGTGTTCCGGGAGCTGCTGCCCAACCTCGTCGCACCGATCATCGTCTACTCGACGCTGATCATCCCGACGAACATCCTCTTCGAGGCATCGCTGAGCTTCCTCGGCGTCGGTATCGCTCCGCCGCAGGCCTCCTGGGGCGGCATGCTCAGCAATGCCGTGGATCTGTACACGGCGGATCCGCAGTACATGTTCGTGCCCGGACTGGCGATCTTCATCACGGTCCTGGCCTTCAACCTGCTGGGTGACGGGCTGCGTGACGCCCTCGACCCTCGCAGCAAGTGATCCATCGATTGAGGGGGCTTCCTCAGGTGAAGACGAGAAGGGTGACCGTCGGCGTGGCGTCGGTCCTGGCGTTGTCGCTGGGCGCTGCCGCATGCGGCGGTGGTGGCAAGGACGACGACGGCAACGGAGGCAACGCCAAGAAGGACGCGGCGCTTACCTCCATCGTCAACGCGTCGGACAAGAAGGGGGGAACCGTCACCTACCAGCACTCGGACGTGCCGGACTCCCTCGACCCGGGCAACACGTACTACGGCTGGGTGCAGAACTTCTCCCGCCTCTACGGCCGTACGCTGACGACGTTCAAACCGGCCGCGGGCAAGGAGGGGCTCGAGGTCGTCCCCGACCTCGCCGAGTCCCTCGGCAAGCCGAGCGCGGACGCCAAGACCTGGACGTACAAGCTGCGCAAGGGCGTGAAGTTCGAGGACGGCACCCCGGTGACGTCCAAGGACGTCAAGTACGCCATCGAGCGCTCCAACTTCGCGCCGGAGGCGCTGTCCAACGGCCCGACCTACTTCAAGGCGTTCCTCAAGGGCGGCGACAAGTACAAGGGCCCGTACAAGGACAAGTCGCCCGAGGGTATCAAGTCCATCGAGACGCCGGACGACCAGACGATCGTCTTCCACCTCAACCAGCCGTTCGCCGACTTCGACTACCTGGCGACGTTCTCCCAGACGGCCCCGGTGCCGCAGGCGAAGGACGACGGTGCGAAGTACGTCCAGCACATCGTGTCCTCCGGCCCCTACAAGTTCCAGTCGTACCAGGAGGGCCGCAGCGCCACCCTGGTGCGCAACCCGGAGTGGGACCCGAAGACGGACCCGGTCCGCAAGGCGCTGCCGGACAAGATCGAGATCAAGTTCAAGGTCAACCCGGTCACCGTCGACAACAACCTGCTGTCCGACAAGATCACGGCTGACGCCGCCGGCACGGGTGTGCAGCCGCAGACCCAGCCGAAGGTCCTCTCCGGCAAGCTGGCCAAGCAGACGGACATCTCCTACGCCGGCGCCACCCAGTACCTGGCGCTGAACGTGAACGTGAAGCCGTTCGACAACATCCACTGCCGCAAGGCCGTGCAGTACGCCATCGACAAGCAGTCCGTGGTGGACGCCATGGGCGGCTCGCCCAAGGGCGACGTGGCCACCACGCTGCTGCCGCCGACGGTGAACGGCTACACCAAGTTCGACACCTACGCCACACCGGGCAACAAGGGCGACGTCAACAAGGCCAAGGACGAGCTGAAGCAGTGCGGCAAGCCGAACGGCTTCGCCACCAACCTCACGGCCCGCTCCGACCGGCCCGCCGAGGTCGCCGCCGCCACCGCCATTCAGAACGCCCTGAAGAAGGTGGGCATCCAGGCCGAGATCAAGCAGTTCCCCTCGGGCAAGTACTTCTCCAACTTCGCCGGTGTCCCGAGCTACGTGCACAAGCACAAGCTCGGCATGATGTCGATGGCGTGGGGTGCCGACTGGCCGACCGGCTACGGCTTCCTGGACCAGATCGTCAACGGCGCCGCCATCAAGCCCTCCGGCGGCAACAACCTGATGGAGCTGGACGACCCCAAGATCAACGAGGCGCTCAAGGAAGGCATCGCCAACACCGACGACGCCGAGCGCACCAAGACCTGGGGTGAGATCGACAAGATGGTGATGGACACCGCCACCGTGGTGCCGCTCGTCTACCGCAAGAACCTGCTGTTCCGTCCGGAGTCCGCGGCCAACGTCACGGTCACCCAGGCGTACCTCGGCATGTACGACTACGTGCTCATGAGCTCCGCCAAGTAGCACATGCCGCTTCACACAACAGCAGGGCCGGTATTCCACTGAAAGGCAGGTGAAGGCGCCGGACGGCCGGGGCG
>NZ_BAAAIZ010000025.1:0-18364 GCF_039526425.1 Streptomyces thermospinosisporus | reverse complement strand
CCGCCCCGGCCGTCCGGAGCCGCACAGCTGTGGCTGCGTACATCATCCGACGCGTCTTCGGCGCGGTGCTGTTGCTGCTGGTGGTCAGCGCAGTCACCTTCGCGATCTTCTTCCTGGTCCCACGGCTCGGCGGCCAGACGGCCGATCAGCTCGCCACCCAGTACGTCGGCAAGGACGCCAACCCCGAGTCCGTCGCCGCGATCAAGAAGAACCTGGGCCTGGACCAGCCCCTCTACGTCCAGTACTGGGACTTCATCAAGGCCATCGTGGCGGGCGCCGACTACAAGTTCGGCCCCGACGCCACCCACTGCGACGCCCCGTGCTTCGGCTACTCCTTCAAGAGCCACGTCGAGGTGTGGCCGCAGCTGACCGAACGGATCCCGGTCTCCTTCTCGCTGGCCGTCGGCGCCGCCGTGATCTGGGTGATCAGCGGTGTCACGACCGGTGTCATCTCCGCGCTGCGCAAGGGCAAGCCGGTCGACCGCATCGCGATGATCATCGCCCTGGCCGGCGTCTCCCTCCCGATCTTCTTCACCGGGCAGGTCCTCAACGCCCTCTTCGTCTACGAGATCCCCATCTGGGAGAGCGTGGAGTACATCCCGTTCACGGAGAGCCCCGTCGACTGGGCCTGGCATCTGATGCTGCCCTGGATCAGCCTCGCCTTCCTCTTCTCCGCGCTGTACGCCCGGCTCACCCGGGCGGGCATGCTCGAGACGATGAGCGAGGACTACATCCGCACGGCCAGGGCCAAGGGCCTGAAGGAGAGCACGGTCGTCACCAAGCACGGCCTGCGCTCGGCGCTCACCCCGATCGTCACCATCTTCGGCATGGACTTCGGGCTTCTGGTCGGCACCGCGGTGCTCACCGAGACCGTCTTCTCGCTGCAGGGCATCGGCGCGTACGCCGTGCAGTCCATCAAGGACAACGACCTGCCCATCGTCATGGGCGTGACCCTGGTCGCGGCCTTCTTCATCGTCTTCTGCAATCTCGTCGTCGACCTGGTGTACGCCGCCATCGACCCCCGCGTGAGGTACTCGTGAGCAAGCTCGAAAAGGCGGCGCTCGGCGAACCGGCGCCGCTCGCACAGTCCGACGCGGACGACGTGTTCCTGTCCGTGCGTGATCTGCGCATCCACTTCGACACGGACGACGGTCTGGTCAAGTCGGTGGACGGCGTCAGCTTCGACGTGGCGCGCGGCAGGACCCTCGGCATCGTCGGCGAGTCCGGCTCCGGGAAGTCCGTCACCTCGCTCGGCGTCATGGGCCTGCACCGCACCGCCCGCGCCAAGGTCAGCGGCGAGGTCTGGCTGGACGGCCAGGAACTGATCGGCGCCCATCCGGACGAGGTGCGCCGGCTGCGCGGTCGGAAGATGGCGATGATCTTCCAGGACCCGCTGTCGGCGATGCACCCCTACTACACCGTCGGCCACCAGATCGTGGAGGCCTACCGGGTCCACCACGACGTCAGCAAGAAGACCGCCAAGCAGCGGGCGGTCGAGATGCTCGACCGGGTCGGCATCCCCGAGCCCGCCAAGCGCGTCGACAGCTACCCGCACGAGTTCTCCGGCGGTATGCGCCAGCGCGCCATGATCGCCATGGCGCTGGTGAACAACCCCGAGCTGCTGATCGCGGACGAGCCCACCACCGCCCTGGACGTCACCGTGCAGGCGCAGATCCTCGACCTGATCCGGGATCTGCAGAAGGAGTTCGGCTCCGCCGTCATCATGATCACCCACGATCTGGGCGTCGTCGCCGAGATGGCCGACGACCTGCTGGTGATGTACGGCGGCCGGTGCGTGGAACGCGGCCCCGCCGAGGCCGTGTTCTCCGAGCCCCGCCACCCCTACACCTGGGGCCTGCTCGGCTCGATGCCGCGCCTGGACCGTGACGACACCGACCGCCTCATCCCGGTGAAAGGCTCGCCGCCCTCCCTGATCAACCTCCCGCCCGGCTGCGCCTTCAACCCGCGCTGCCCGTACGCGGACATCCCCAAGGACGACGTGACCCGCACGGTCCGCCCCGAGCTGACCGAGGTCGGCAGCCGGCACTGGGCCGCCTGCCACATGAGCCAGGAGCAGCGGGAGCGTATCTGGACCGAAGAGATTGCGCCGAAGCTGTGAGTGACGAAAAAGCGGTGAGCATCCCGCAGCAGAGCCGTGGCACCCGGGCCGAGGACGCCGGCGCCGACGGCGAGATCCTGCTCAAGGTGACCGGTCTGCAGAAGCACTTCCCGATCCGCAAGGGCCTGCTCCAGCGGCAGACCGGCGCGGTGCGCGCCGTCGACGGCATCGACTTCGAGGTCCGCAAGGGCGAGACCCTCGGTGTCGTGGGCGAGTCGGGCTGCGGCAAGTCCACCATGGGCCGGCTGATCACCCGGCTGCTCGAACCGACGGCCGGCACGGTCGAGTTCGAGGGCCGGGACATCACGCACCTGAGCACCGGCGCACTGCGGCCGATGCGCCGGGACGTGCAGATGATCTTCCAGGACCCGTACTCCTCGCTGAACCCGCGGCACACCATCGGCACCATCGTCAGTGCGCCGTTCCGGCTCCAGGGCGTCACGCCCGAGGGCGGGGTGAAGAAGGAGGTCCAGCGGCTGCTGTCGGTGGTCGGCCTCAACCCCGAGCACTACAACCGCTACCCGCACGAGTTCTCCGGCGGCCAGCGCCAGCGCATCGGCATCGCCCGCGCGCTCGCGCTCAACCCCAAGCTGGTGGTGGCGGACGAGCCGGTCTCGGCGCTGGACGTGTCGATCCAGGCGCAGGTGGTGAACCTGCTGGACGACCTCCAGGAGGAGCTGGGCCTGACCTATGTGATCATCGCGCACGACCTGTCGGTGGTCCGGCACGTCTCCGACCGGATCGCGGTGATGTACCTCGGCAAGATCGTGGAGCTGGCGGACCGCAACTCGCTCTACAAGGCGCCGATGCACCCCTACACCAAGGCGCTGCTGTCGGCGGTGCCGATCCCGGACCCCAAGCGCCGGAAGGCCAAGAGCGAGCGCATCCTGCTCAAGGGCGACGTGCCCTCGCCGATCTCCCCGCCGAGCGGCTGCCGCTTCCACACCCGGTGCTGGAAGGCCACGCAGATCTGCCGGACCACCGAGCCGCCGCTGCTGGAGCTCAGGCCCGGCCAGCGGGTCGCCTGCCACCACCCGGAGAACTTCGAGGACCAGGCTCCGCAGGACACCGAGCTGCTGACGGAGGCCAAGGAGGCCGCCGCCGTGCTGGGCCGGGTGCCGGAGAGGCCGACGAAGAAGACGAAGAAGGTCTCGGACGAGTCCGGGAAGTCTTCGGGCCAGCCTGGGAAGTCTTCGGACGAGCCGGGGAAGTCTCCGGGCGAGCCGGGGGAGGCCTCGGACGGGCCCGGGAAGTCTTCGGACGGGCCCGGGAAGGCCCCGGAGGGGCCCGTAAAGACCTCGGAGGCGCCGGAGAAGTCCTCGGACACATCTTCGGACAAGTAAGCGTCCGCGAGCCCTCGCCTTCTATTGCAAGGTGAGGGCTCGATGTTGGGTAAGAATGTAAGGGTGCTCCAGCAACTCTTCAGCCCGTCCGTCCAGCACACGCTCGACCTGATCGGCATCTTCGTCTTCGCGATCTCCGGCGCCCTGCTGGCCGTCCGCAAGAACTTCGACGTGTTCGGCATCGCCGTGCTCGCCGAGGTCACCGCGTGCGGCGGCGGGCTCTTCCGTGACCTGGTCATCGGGGCCGTGCCCCCGGCCGCCTTCACGGACCTGGGGTACTTCGTCACCCCGCTGCTCGCCGCCACCCTGGTGATCTTCCTGCATCCGCAGGTGGAGCGGATCCAGGCGGCCGTCAATGTCTTCGACGCGGCCGGCCTCGGCCTGTTCTGCGTCGCCGGGACGATCAAGGCGTACGAGTACGGGCTCGGGCTGACCGCCTCCGCCTGCCTGGGCCTGGCCACCGCCGTGGGCGGCGGCGTGCTGCGGGACGTGCTCGCCAACGAGGTGCCCTCGCTGCTGCGCTGGGACCGCGATCTCTACGCCGTCCCCGCCATCGTCGGCTCCGCGCTGGTCGCGCTGTGCATCCGCTACGACGTGCTGACCGCGTTCACCAGCGGGGCCGCGGTGATCACCGCGTTCGTGCTGCGGCTGCTGGCGATGCGCTACCACTGGCGGGCGCCCCGGGCCTGGCACCGGCGCTCGACGGTCCGGGAGGAGTGACCGGCGGCCGGTGGGAGACGGTCCGCTGCCCGTCCAGCTCCTCGGTCAGCCAGCGGAACGCCGGCACCACCTGCGGTCGCCACAGCGCCATGGTGTGCCCGCCCGCGTTCCGCGGCAGCTTCACCACCTGCACGCTCGTCGGCGGCTTCGCCGCCCGGCCGAGGGCCAGGGCGTCCTCGTAGCCGTCACCCCGCTGACCGGAGAGATACAGCGAGATCCGGGGCGGCGCGACCGCCTCGCGCAGCAGCGTCAGCGGATTGTGCGCCGTGCGCAGCGCCGGGTCCCGGCCGGTGAGGGAGGTGCGCTCGGCGGCGGGGTCGTTGTAGCCGGAGAGGCTGACCGCCGCCCGGTAGCGGTCGGGGTGGGCGACGGCGAGCTTGGTGGCGCAGTGGCCCCCGGCCGAGTACCCGGCGACCGCCCAGCCCTGCGGGGCGCGCTGCACGCGGAAGTTGTCCATCACCATGCGCGGCACGTCGACGCTGAGCCAGCTGTCCGCGTTCACCTTGCCGGGCAGGTTGGCGCAGCCGGTGTCCGCGCCCGGCACCAGCGTGGTGCGCGGCGACACCAGGACGAACGGGGCGATGCGCCCGCTGCGCATCAGCGGCAGCATCTGCTCGTGCACGTCCAGGGTGCCGAACCAGGCCTTGGCCGAGCCGGGGTGGCCCGGCAGCATCTCCACCACCGGGAACCGGTGTCCGCGCCAGGCGGGGTCGTCGTACTGCGGCGGCAGCCAGACGTACACCTCGCCGCGCACTCCCGACACCCGCCCTTCGAGTTTCGTGACCTGGACGCCGCCGGCCGCCCGCATGCCGGGACCGCGGGCCGGCCCGAAGGTCTGCCGCACCCGGGGCAGCCGCTCCAGCGACATGCCTCCGGTGCCGTCGGCGCCGAGGTCGGCGGCGTGCTCCACATGGTCGGCGGTGCCGAGCAGATCGCCCCAGTCGTCGTAGAGCTGGTTGGCGTTGTTGACCAGGGTGAAGACCAGGGCGACCGCGGTGAGCTGGGCGAACAGCAGCATGAACACCCGGGCGAGGGCCCGCACCGCCCGCGGTCCGCGCACCCGGCTCCACAGCACCAGCGGCAGGCCGAGGGCCAGGACGCACAGCACGGCGAGGGTGCAGAGGAACGGGGTTCCGGTGAGGCTCATGTCCCGATAGAGGGGAAAGCGGGGGCGTTCGGTTCATCGCCGTGACCGGGCCCCAGTGGGCCTCCCGGTGTCCTGCGCGACACAAAAGCTACCGCTTAGTAGTTAGTTCTTGTACTGTTCATCCATGCCAGAAGCAGCCTCCGCCCCGGCCGTCCGGGCCCCGATCGGCGCCAGCGAGTTCGACCGCGACACCGCGGTCACCCGCCGCGAGCCCGGCGTCTACGACATCGACCTCTCCGCCGGCTGGACGATCATCAATGCCGTCAACGGCGGCTATCTGCTGGCGGTCCTGGGCCGCGCCCTCGCGGACACCCTGCCGCACTCCGACCCGTTCACCATCTCCGCGCACTACCTCACCGCGTCCCAGCCGGGCCCCGCGGTGGTGCGCGCCGAGACCGTGCGCACCGGACGCACCCTGTCCACCGGCCAGGCGTCCCTCTTCCAGTACGACGAGTAGGGCCACGAGGTCGAGCGCATCCGCGTGCTCGCCTCCTACGGCGACCTCGGCTCGCTGCCCGACGACGTCCGCACCACGGCCGAGCCGCCCGCCATCCCGCCCATGGAGCAGTGCTTCGGACCCGAGGACGGGCCCGCCCCGGTCGACGGCAGCTCCGCCATCGCCGACCGGCTGATGCTCAAGCTCGACCCGTCGACCCTGGGCTGGGCGCTCGGCAAGCCTTCCGGCAAGGGCGAGATGCGCGCCTGGTTCGGGCTGGCCGACGGCCGCGACCACGATCCGCTGTCGCTGCTGCTCGCGGTGGACGCCCTGCCGCCGACCGCGTTCGAGCTCGGCCTGTCCGGCTGGGTGCCGACCGTCGAGCTCACCGTCCATGTCCGGTGCCGCCCGGCGCCGGGCCCGGTCCGGGTGTCGATCACCACCCGCAATCTGGCCGGCGGCTTCCTGGAGGAGGACGCCGAGGTCTGGGACAGCAACGACCGGCTGGTGGCCCAGTCCCGGCAGCTGGCCCGGGTGCGGCTGGGCTGAGCACCGCCGCGTACGGTTCACGATCCGGCGGCCGTCCCGCGGCGCGGGGCGGCCGCCGTCGTGTGTGACCGGGCCGCTGCCGCCGCGCGCGACGGGATGGCCGCTCCGGCTTCAAGTGGCCCGGCCGCGGCCGCGCGTGACCGGGTGGCCGGCCTCTCGGCCTCAACTGGTCGTACTGCTCCCGGTGTTGTCGCCGTGGCCGTCGTCGAGGGGCGTGACCGGGTGGCCGGCCTCTCGGCCTCAACTGGTCGTACTGCTCCCGGCGTTGTCGCCGTGGCCGTCGTCGAGGGGCGTGACCGGGTGGCCGGCCTCTCGGCCTCAACTGGTCGTACCGTTCCCGGCGTTGTCGCCGTGGCCGTCGTCGAGGGGCGTGACCGGGTGGCCGGCCCCTCGGCCTCAACTGGTCGTGCCGCTCTCGGCGTTGTCGCCGTGGCCGTCGTCGAGCCAGTGCTGCCGGCCCACACCGATCAGCCGCAGGCGGCGGATCGCCAGCCGGGTGATGCGCTCCCGCTCCTCGGGCCCCGCCTCCTGCGCCTCGAGGAAGCCGCAGGCCGTCATGATCATCTGGTCCACATAGAGCTGGGCCAGCATCAGAAGGTCGTCCCGGCTCCAGCCCTCCGACACCGGGTCCTTGGCCAGCGCCTCGGCCACCTCCTCGGCGAACCGGGCGAGTTGCTCGCCTATCGCCTCCCGCACCGGCCGGACGCCGCCGTACCGCTCGCGGGCGATGAACCGGACGTGCGCCGGGTGCCGTTCCACATGACCGGCGATCAACTCCACGGCCCGCACGATGCGTTCCTCGGTGTCCCCGGTGGTCGACAGCGCGGTCCGGATGGTCGGGTGCAGACTGCCCAGCGCCTCCTCGACCAGCGCCACGCCCAGGTCCGCGGTGGAGCGGAAGTGCCGGTAGAACGCGGTCGGGGCCACCCCCACGGCACGGGTGACCTCACGCAGCCCCAGACTGCTCAGGCTCTGCCCCTCCAGCAGCTCGAGCGCCGCGTCGAGGAGTGCCTGCCGGGTCTTCTGCTTCTGGGCCTGCCGGATGCCGAGGGTGTGACTCATGCCATGCAGTTAACAACTGTTCTCCGGAAATGGAAAGGCGTGGCAGCCGCTAGACTGGGAAGTCAGTGAACAAGTGTAACTACAAACGTTCACCGAAATCCTGGGGGAACCACTCATGCTGTTCATCGTCGCCGCGCTGCTGCTCCTGGGCGTCGTCCTGGGCACCGTGGCCCACGCGCCGCTGTCCTTCTCCGTCGCCGCGGCCGTCGTCATCGCCGCCTGGCTCGGCATCTTCGCCCTCCGCGAGCGGCACGGCCGCCGCCGCGGCACCCAGGCCCGCTGACCGGGCCCCTCGAGACATCCGACCCGTCCGACCAAGGGAGCCCGATCACCATGCAGCTCACCGCACCCGCCGGCCGCCGCACCGGACTGCGCGACACCGACGGCATGGCCGTCGCGTCCTTCGTCCTGGGCCTGCTCGGCCTGCTCGTCCTCAACGTCTTCCTGGGGCCGATCGCGATCGTGCTGGCCACGGTGGCGCTGGTGCGCGGCACCCGCCGCCCCGGCCGCGCCTGGCTCGGCCTCGGCCTCGGCGTCGCCGACCTGGTGGTCCTCGCCGCCTTCATGCAGGCCGACAACACCATCTCCTGGAGCATCTGAACCGGCGCCCGGCACGGACGGCCCTGAGGCTCCCGAATCCGGGGAGGGGCCGGACATGCCGCCGGCGACGCCGGCCGGAGCGCCGCACACATGGCCGACCAGGGCCCAGGAGAGACGAGCCGGGACCCGTAGAATCGGGCTCACCATGGCTTACCTCGACCACGCCGCGACCACCCCGATGCTTCCCGAGGCGGTCGAGGCACTCGCCGCTCACCTCGGTGTCACCGGCAACGCCTCCTCCCTCCACGCCGCCGGCCGCCGCGCCCGCCGCACCGTCGAGGAGGCCCGCGAGACGCTCGCCGAGGCGCTCGGCGCCCGGCCCAGCGAGGTGGTCTTCACCTCCGGCGGCACCGAGGCCGACAACCTCGCCGTGAAGGGCCTGTACTGGTCCCGGCGGGACGCCGACCCGGCCCGCACCCGGGTCCTCGCCAGCCCCGTGGAGCACCACGCCGTGCTCGACGCCGTGGACTGGCTCGGCCAGCACGAGGGCGCCACCGTCGAGTACCTGCCCGTCGACGCCTACGGCCGGGTCCACCCGGACGCCCTGCGCGAGGCCATCGCCCGCAACCCCGACGACGTGGCCCTGGCCACCGTGATGTGGGCCAACAACGAGATCGGCACCATCCTGCCGATCCGCGAACTCGCCGAGGTGGCCGCCGAGTTCGGCATCCCGCTGCACTCCGACGCGGTGCAGGCCTTCGGCCAGGTGCCCGTCGGCTTCGGCGCCTCCGGCCTCGCCGCGATGACCGTCTCCGGCCACAAGATCGGCGGCCCGTACGGCATCGGCGCGCTGGTCCTGGGCCGCGAGCACACCCCCGTGCCCGTGCTGCACGGCGGCGGCCAGGAGCGGCATGTGCGCTCCGGCACCCTCGACGTGCCCGCGATCGCCTCCTTCGCCGTCGCCGGGCGGCTGGCCGCCGAGCAGCAGGAGTGGTTCGCCCGCGAGATCGGCGCGCTGCGCGACGACCTGATCACCGCGGTCCGCGAGGCGGTCCCCGACGCCATCCTCGGCGGCGACCCCGCACCCGAGGGCCGGCTGCCCGCCAACGCCCACTTCACCTTCCCCGGCTGCGAGGGCGACTCCCTGCTGCTCCTGCTCGACGCCCAGGGCATCGCCTGCTCCACCGGCTCCGCCTGCACCGCCGGCGTGGCCCAGCCCAGCCATGTCCTGCTGGCCACCGGCACCGACCCCGACCTGGCCCGCGGCACCCTGCGCTTCTCGCTGGGGCACACCTCCACCAAGGCCGACGTGGAGGCCGTGGCCAAGGCCATCGGTCCGGCGGTGGAGCGGGCCCGGGCGGCGGGGCTGACATAACGGCCCCGCCAGGGGCCCGCGCCCGGCAGGTCACGCCTGCCTCGCCGTTTGCCGGCACCGCTGTGCCGACGGGCCTAGGCCTGCGTCGCCGTACGGGCCTGCCGGACCAGCTTCATATAGCGGTCCCAGTCCCAGTGCGGCCCCGGGTCCGTGTGATCGGTGCCCGGGACCTCCACATGCCCGATGATGTGCTCGCGGTCCACGGGGATGTCGTAGCGGGCGCATATCCGGGCCGTGAGGCGGGCCGAGGACTCGTACATCGCGTCGGTGAAGTCCTCCGGGCGGTCCACGAAGCCCTCGTGCTCGATGCCGATACTGCGCTCGTTGTAGTCGCGGTTGCCCGCGTGGTAGGCCACGTCCAGTTCGCGGATCATCTGGGTGACCTTGCCGTCCTGCCCGACGATGTAGTGCGTCGCCGCCCGGTGCCCAGGGTCCTGGAAGGCCTTCACGGCGCTGGCGAGATCGCCCTGGGTGACATGGACGACCACCATGTCGATGCGGAAGTCGGCCGGCCGGTCCGCGCGGCGCCAGTTGGCGTCGGAGGCCGCCAGCCAGCGCGCACCCGTGTAGTCGACCTCGCCCGGCTTGCGCGGCTTGTCCACGCCCGGCACCCGCCACCACAGCCGCGCCAGCTCGTCACGGGCCAGCGCCGCGGTGCCCGCGGCGGCGGCCAGACCGCCCACGACCAGGGCCCGCCGCCCGATGCGCCGGTCCCCGTCAGCTGATTTCCCGGATGCTGTTGCCCCCACGCGATCCTCAACGGATATCCGGCGGCCCCGGTTCCCGCGCCCCCGTACCCTGGAGGGGTTATGACTGACACCCCGCAGCCCCACCGCCCGCTCCGCGTCCTGGCCGCCATGTCCGGCGGAGTCGACTCCGCCGTCGCCGCCGCCCGCGCCGCCGAGGCGGGGCACGACGTGACCGGCGTCCACCTCGCGCTCTCCGCGAACCCGCAGTCGTTCCGCACCGGGGCCCGGGGCTGCTGCACCATCGAGGACTCCCGCGACGCCCGCCGCGCCGCCGACGTCATCGGCATCCCCTTCTACGTGTGGGACCTCGCCGACCGCTTCCGCGAGGACGTCGTGGAGGACTTCGTCGCCGAGTACGAGGCCGGCCGCACCCCCAACCCGTGCCTGCGCTGCAACGAGAAGATCAAGTTCGCCGCGCTGCTGGACAAGGCGCTCGCCCTCGGCTTCGACGCGGTGTGCACCGGCCACTACGCCAAGGTGGTGGTGCGCGAGGACGGCACCCGCGAGCTGCACCGCGCCTCCGACCTGGCCAAGGACCAGTCGTACGTGCTCGGCGTGCTCGACGACCGGCAGCTCGCCCACGCGATGTTCCCGCTCGGCGACACGGTCACCACCAAGGAGGAGATCCGCGCGGAGGCCGAGCGCCGCGGTCTCGCGGTCGCCAGGAAGCCCGACTCGCACGACATCTGCTTCATCGCCGACGGCGACACCCAGGGCTTCCTCGCCAAGCGGCTGGGCCGCTCCGAGGGCGACATCGTCGACGAGGCGGGCAACAAGCTCGGCACCCACGAGGGCGCCTACGGCTTCACCATCGGCCAGCGCAAGGGCCTGCGCATCGGCACCCCCGCCCCCGACGGCAAGCCCCGCTACGTCCTCGACATCTCGCCGGTGGACAACACCGTCACCGTCGGCCCCGCGTCCGCCCTGGACGTCACCGCCCTCACCGGCGTCCGGCCCCGCTGGTGCGGCGCCGCCCCGTCCGGTCCCGGCACCTACACCGCCCAGCTGCGCGCCCACGGCGACGAGACACCGGTGACCGCGGAGCTGGTCGACGGCGAGCTGCGGGTGCGCTTCGCCGAGCCGGTCCGGGGCGTGGCACCCGGCCAGGCGATCGTGCTCTACGACGGCACCCGTGTGGTGGGCTCGGCGACCATCGCCTCCACGGTCCGTGCGACGGCCGGCGCGGCCTGACCCGGCCCGGCACACCCCGACGGGGGGCGCGCTCACCTCACCGCGTCGGCCTCCGTGCTCTCACCGCGCGAAGAACTCCGCCAGCACCGGCGCCAGCACGTCCGGCTCCACCATGTGCGTCTGGCCCTCCAGCGTGCGGTAGGCGCCGCGGGGCACCGCCTCCGCGATCGCCCGTGCCGCGTCCCGCATCCACGCGGGACTCGCCTCCCCCGCGATCGACAGCACCGGAAGCTGGATCGAGGCCAGCAGCTCGCGCGGAACGCCGCCGTCGCCCATCACGGCGTCGTCGTAGGCGAGAGACGGCGCCATCGACTCCATCCCGGCCCACATGGGGGACTGCCGGGCGCCCTCGATCACTGACTCGCTCAGCCCCGTCAGCCGGAGGAACAGCTCCACCGCGTCCCCGCGCCGCCCCTCGGCCAGCGCCGCGTTCAGCCGCTCGGTGTACTCCGCGCGCTCCCGCAGCGCCTCCTCGGACATCGCGTACGGCGTCTCGTAGACGGCGACATGCCGTACCGGCAGCCCGCTCGCCGCCGCCCGCAGCGCCAGCGCACCGCCCGAGGAGGTGCCGTACAGCGACGCCTCGCCGCCCACCGCCCCGAACAGCGCCGCCAGATCCTCGACCTCGCGCTCCACCGCGTACGGCGCCGTGTCCCCGCTGCGCCCCCTGCCCCGGCGGTCGTACACCACGACCTGGAACCGCTCGGACAGCGGGGCGGCCAGCGGAGCCACCGTCGCCCCCGTCGACATCGCCCCGCTGACGAGAACCACGGCGGGCCCCCGACCCGCGCTCTCATAGGCGATGGAGGTGCCGTCGCGCGAAAGGATGTTCTTGTCCATGCCTGTGCAGACTGCCGCACGGCACCGGATTCGTCGGTGAGGCGGGCCGCGCGTCCACGCGGTCAGCCCACCCCGGCCCCGTGGAGGCCGGCTGCACCACGCGGCTGTGCCCGTTGCTCCGGTCGGCGGTAATGCGGCGTCCCGCCGTCACGAGGGACCGTCCCCGGGGTAGCGAACCACCCGGCTACAGCGCACGCTGAAGCGGAGTTCTTCCCGAGGAGGGACCGTGCCCGCCAAGGACATCCGCAGGAACCGGAGCAGCCTCGCCCACCAGGTCCGCTACGCACTGCGTCACCCGGAACGCGTCCCCGCGTACGCCCGGCGGGCCCTGCGCGACACCTGGCTGAGGCTGCGCCACCGCGACCACATCGCCTACTACCGGGCCGTGATGGCCTCCGACGCCGCCCGCAGCGCCGAGGCGGCGGTCGGCCACAACCCCTCCAAGGAGACCTGGGCCCGCATCGGCCGGATGCAGTTCGACTACCTGACCGGGCACGGCCTGAAGCCGGAGCACCGGATGCTGGACATCGGCTGCGGCAACCTCCGCGCGGGACGCCTGTTCATCGACTACCTGGAGCCCGGCCACTACTACGGCATCGACATCTCCCCGCACATCCTGCTCGCCGCGCAGGACACCCTGGTGCGCGAGGGGCTCCAGGCCAAGCTGCCCTACCTGGCCCTCGCCGGCGACCTGACCTTCTCCTTCCTGCCCGACCACCACTTCGACGTGGTGCACGCGCACAGCGTCTTCTCGCACTCACCGCTGAACGTCATCGAGGAGTGCTTCGCGCACGTCGGCCGGATCCTCGCGCCCGGCGGCTTCTTCGACTTCACCTTCGACCGCACCGAGGGCGAGGAGCACCACGTCCTGCGCGAGGACTTCTACTACCGCACGCAGACGCTGACGGACCTCGCCGCCCGGTACGGGCTGTCGGCGCGGTTCATGGACGACTGGGAGAAGCTGCCGCACCGGCAGTCCAAGATGCGCCTGACCGCGGTGTCCGACCGGGCCCGTACCGTCGGGTCGTGAGCACCCGTACGGTGGGGCCATGAACATCTGCGTCTTCCTCTCCGCCGCCGAGCTCGCCGACCACTACACCCGCCCCGCACGGGAGTTCGCGCGGCTGCTCGGCAAGGGCGGGCACACCCTGGTGTGGGGCGGGTCGGACGTCGGGCTGATGAAGGTCGTCGCCGACGGGGTGCAGGAGGCGGGCGGCCGGCTGGTGGGCGTCTCCGTGGAGTTCCTCGCCGCCAAGGCGCGCGAGGGCGTCGACGAGATGGTGATCGCCAAGGACCTCGCCGAGCGCAAGAAGCTGCTGCTGGAGAAGGCCGACGCCGTGGTGGTCATGGTGGGCGGCACCGGCACCCTCGACGAGGCCACCGAGATCCTGGAGCTGAAGAAGCACGGCCACACCGACAAGCCGGTGGTGCTGCTCAACACCGCGGGCTACTACGACGGCCTCAAGGAGCAGTTCCGCCGCATGGAGGAGGAGGGCTTCCTGCCCCGCCCGCTGGCCGACCTGGTGTTCTTCGCCGAGGAGCCGGTCGGCGCGCTGGCCTACCTGGAGGAGAGCCTGGGCATGGCGTGACCGCCCGGTGATGCGAGCATGGCGGGCATGGCTACACATGTGATCACCGGAGCGGGCTCCGGCATCGGCGCGGCCGTCGCCCGCCGTCTGCACGCACGCGGCGACCGGCTGGTGCTGCACGCACGCGACGCGGGCCGCGCCAAGGAGCTGGCCGCCGAGTTCCCCGGCGCGCAGACCCTGGTCGGGGACCTCGCCGACCCCGACCGGCTCAGCTGGGCCTTCTCCCACCAGTCGCTGCCGGACCGGGTGGACTCCCTGCTGCACATCGCCGGCGTGGTGGACCTCGGCCCGGTCGGCGAGCTGACCCCGAAGACCTGGCGGCACCAGCTCGACGTCAACCTGATCGCCCCCGCCGAGCTGACCCGGCACTTCCTGCCCCAGGTGCGCGCCGCCCGCGGCCACGTGATCTTCGTCAACTCCGGCGCCGGACTGAACGCCCACGCCAACTGGTCCGCCTACGCCGCCTCCAAGCACGGCCTGAAGGCCCTCGCCGACTCGCTGCGCCACGAGGAGCACGCCAACGGCATCCGCGTCACCTCCGTCTACCCCGGCCGGACGGCCAGCCCCATGCAGGCCAAGGTCCACCAGCAGGAGGGCAAGGAGTACGACCCGGCGCGCTGGATCGACCCCGAGTCGGTGGCCACCACCATCCTCATGGCGCTGGACCTGCCCAGGGACGCGGAGGTCAACGACCTGACGGTGCGGCCGGGGCCCTGAGGCCGAGCCGGGGACTGCCAGGGCAGGGCCTGCGGGCCGGGTACTGCCGGAGCGGGGGCGGGCCCGCCGTGCCGGGGACCGGGGCGGGGCCTTCCGGGCCGGGGACTGGACGGGCGGGGCCGCACGCGGGCGGGGGCACCACCACACCGTCGACCCCGGTCCCGTTCCGTAGGCTCTGCATGTGAGCGAAAACAGCCAGTTCAGGTTCGGTCCCGCCACCGGGGTGGGTTCCATGCCGGGCGGCGACGCCCGGGAGGCCGTCAAGACCGTCACCGGCAGCTTCGAGGACTTCCCGTTCCTGCCCGAGCTGCCCGCCCGGGGACCCGGCGCGGACATGATCGGGCGGACCGCCGGCCTGCTGGTCGAGCTGTATGCGCGGGTGGAGCCCAGCGGCTGGCGGCTCGGCGACCGGCCCGGCCGCGACACCCGGCGGGCCCGCTCCTGGCTCGGCGAGGACCTCGACGCGCTGGAGGAGTTCACCCAGGGCTACCAGGGCCCGCTGAAGGTGCAGGCCGTCGGCCCCTGGACGCTCGCCGCGAGCCTGGAGCTGAAGAACGGCGAGGCCGCCGTGTCCGACCCCGGCGCCTGCCGCGACCTCGCCGCCTCCCTCGCCGAGGGGCTGCGCCTGCACCTCGAGGAGGTGGCCCGCCGGGTGCCCGGCGCGCAGCTGGTGCTGCAGCTCGACGAGCCGTCGCTCACCGCCGTGCTGCGCGGCCGGGTGCGGACCGCCAGCGGCTACCGCACCCATCGCGCCGTCGACCGGCAGATCGCCGAGTCCGCGCTGAGGGACGTCGTCGCGGTTCACGACGGCGGGCCGGTCGTGGTCCACTCGTGCGCACCGGACGTCCCGTTCGCCCTGCTGCGCCGGGCGGGCGTGGCGGGGATCTCCTTCGACTTCTCCCTCCTCACCGAGCGTGACGACGAGGCGATCGGTGAGGCGGTGGAGGGCGGCACCCGGCTGTTCGCCGGTGTCGTCCCCGGTACGGACGCCCCATTGTCAGACCCTGCCGGTAGCGTCATGGGTGTCAGAACGCTGTGGCGCAGGCTGGGGCTGCGGCCGGGGCTTCTCCCGGAGGCGGTCACGGTCACCCCGGCGTGCGGGCTCGCGGGGGCGTCCCCCGAGTACGCACGCGCGGCGTACGCCCACTGCGTCCGGGCGGCGAGATCCCTCGCGGACAACCCTGAGTAACGGGAGGACACACGGTGGCCGGCGACCAGCAGGCGGAGACGACGAGCGTGCCCGCGGAGGCACGGGAGAAGCACGCACAGCTCGCTGAGCAGATCGAGGAGCACCGCTTCCGGTACTACGTGAAGGACGCCCCCGTCATCAGCGACGCCGAGTTCGACCAGCTGATGCGTGAACTGGAGGACCTGGAGGAGCAGTACCCGGCGCTGCGCACCCCGGACTCGCCGACGCAGAAGGTCGCCGGGTCCTACGAGACGGAGTTCACCCCCGTCGAGCACCGCTCGCGCATGCTCTCGCTCGACAACACCTTCAACGACGAGGACCTCGCCGCCTGGGCCGAGCGCATCCACCGCGAACTGGGCGACCAGGACTACCACTTCCTGTGCGAGCTCAAGGTCGACGGCCTCGCCGTCAACCTCACCTACGAGCGGGGCCGGCTGGTGCGCGCGGCGACCCGAGGCGACGGTCGCACCGGCGAGGACATCACGCCCAACGTCCGCACCATCGCCGAGGTCCCGGACCGGCTCCACGGCGACAAGGTCCCGGACCTGGTCGAGATCCGCGGCGAGGTCTACTTCCCGATGGAGAAGTTCCAGGAGCTCAACGCCCGTCTGGTGGCCGCCGGGGAGAAGCCGTTCGCCAACCCGCGCAACGCGGCGGCTGGTTCACTGCGCCAGAAGGACCCGCGGGTCACCGCCGGCCGCCCGCTGCACTTGGTGGTCCACGGCATCGGCGCCCTGGAGGGCTACGAGGGCCTGACGCGGCTCTCCCAGGCGTACGACCTGCTCAAGGAGTGGGGTCTGCCCACCTCCCCGCACAACAGGGTGGTCGACGACCTCGACGGCGTCCGCGCCTTCATCGCGTACTACGGCGAGAACCGCCACTCCGTGGAGCACGAGATCGACGGTGTGGTGGTCAAGGTCGACGAGATCCGCCTCCAGGGCCGCCTCGGCTCCACGGCCCGCGCGCCCCGCTGGGCCATCGCGTACAAGTACGCGCCCGAGGAGGTCAACACCAAGCTGATCGACATCCGCGTCGGCGTGGGCCGCACCGGCCGGGTCACCCCGTACGCCCAGGTCGAACCGGTCACCGTGGCCGGATCCGAGGTGGAGTTCGCCACGCTGCACAACCAGGACGTGGTCAAGGCCAAGGGCGTGCTGATCGGCGACACCGTGGTGCTGCGCAAGGCCGGCGACGTGATCCCGGAGATCCTCGGGCCGGTCGTCGACCTGCGGGACGGCAGCGAGCGGGAGTTCGTGATGCCGAGCGAGTGCCCCGAGTGCGGCACGCCGCTGCGGCCGATGAAGGAGGGCGACGTCGACCTGCGCTGCCCCAACGCCCGCGGCTGCCCCGCCCAGCTGCGGGAGCGGTTGTTCTACCTCGCCGGGCGCAAGGCGCTGGACATCGAGCACTTCGGCTATGTCGCCGCCGCCGCGCTGACCAAGCCGCTGGAGCCCGAGGAGCCGCCGCTGAAGGACGAGGGCGACCTGTTCGACCTCACCGTGGAGAAGCTGCTGCCCATCAAGGCCTATGTGCTGGACCAGGACAGCGGTCTGCCGAAGCGGGACCCGAAGACGGGCAAGGAGAAGGTCGTCACCGTCTTCGCCAACCAGGAGGGCAAGCCGAAGAAGAACGCCCTCGCCATGCTGGAGAACATCCAGGCGGCCAAGAACCGCCCGCTCGCCCGCATCCTGACCAGCCTGTCCATCCGGCACGTCGGACCGGTGGCGGCGGAGGCGCTGGCCCGGCAGTTCCGCTCCATCGACCGCATCGAGCAGGCCAGCGAGGAGGAGCTGGCGAACACCGAAGGGGTCGGCCCGACCATCGCCGCCTCCGTCAAGCAGTGGTTCGCCGAGGACTGGCACCGGGAGATCATCCGCAAGTGGAAGGCGGCCGGCGTCCGCATGGAGGAGGAGAGCTCCGGCGAGGACGAGGGGCCCCGCCCGCTGGAAGGACTCACCGTCGTGGTGACCGGAACGCTGGAGAACTACACGCGGGATGGCGCGAAGGAGGCCCTGCAGAGCCGGGGCGCCAAGGTGACCGGATCGGTCTCCAAGAAAACGTCCTTCGTCGTGGTCGGCGACAATCCCGGATCGAAATATGACAAAGCGATGCAGCTGAAGGTGCCGGTTCTGGACGAGAGCGGTTTCAACGTCCTTCTGGAGCAGGGACCTGAGGCCGCGTCAGCTGTCGCTCTTTCGGCCGAGGAGTAACGGTTGAAGCTCACCCGATCGGCGCATACCAGTTGCATACGGGTGGCAGGGGCGCATTCGGGCAACCGTCGGCGACCGGTGCCCGTAGAAGCCTTCTGCGGCCTACTGTTGAGATGTGCACCTGCCGTGCCCAGCTGCGGTCGGGGCAACCCCGTGTTCGTGAGGGGCTTCGGGGAAGGGCTTTCCACCGCGGAGCCGCAGAGGGTGGTCGAGGCGGGAGCCGCGTGGCGTGGGCACCGCCGGCTGTGAGAGGGACGGGAATGGAACCGACCGAGAGCGCCGCCCCGGGCTCACGGCTGCGCCTGCGCGGTGCGGCGGCCGTCTGGCGTCGCCGCCGCGCGAACGGCCGGCCGGGCACGGGGCCCGCGGACCGGTCCGGCACACCGGGGCGGCCGGGGACGCACCCCGCGGCCGCGCGCGAGGCGGACACGGACGGTCCCGACGCGCACGCCGCGCCTTTACTCGCCGGTGAGGCGCACACCGCCGACCAGCGGGCCCCGGACGCGCCCGCCCCCGAAGCACCGGCCGGGGGCGACCGGGCCAGGCCCGCACTTCCCCCCGGCCCGGGCGGCGGGAAGGCACGGCCGG